>JAPUIP010000901.1 GCA_027296925.1 Candidatus Poribacteria bacterium
TCGGCGGAGTTTATCCTGAGCTTCGAAGGGCTCAGGACTGAAACGATCGGTATCTGGGCAAATCCCACAACTTTTTTCTTAACTTGATCCGTATGGGGCTCAGGACTACGCACCCTAGGGCAGGCCTCGAAGGATCCTGTAAGGGCGCCCCTACAGCCTTTTGAAAAACTCACACCAAGCGTTGAAGAGAACGAGATTCGATCTCGAAAGCGTATCATCTTGCTTACCTTTCACGTAATCCGCAGAGCAAAAACTGAATTATCTGCGGATTCGGTGGACGGCCTCACTTTTCCACGTCCCGACGAGGCGTTTCCCGCAGCCCTTCAGCAGTCGGGGATGTTGGTGCCGAAAGATGGGGTTTTGGCGTTAGGCATCTCTGTCGATGCGTTTGCCAAAAGACCGCTTGTCGCGCAGATTCGCCCCCTGATCCAAGGCTTTGTTCACAACGGCGACTGGCAAGAATTGGAGAAGCAGTCGTGGTATGAAGCGGGTGAATTGTATGCTAGAGGGCGAGAGGCGCTCATTTTTGCGCTCAGGCGGCTGCCGAGTGACGTCGACGGTTTCTTCATCATCGATGATTTTTCGGACCTGCTTTTTGACACAATCGGGAGCGAATTTTCTCTTCACCGGCGGCTGTTCCGCCCGGTGTTCATCTGGAATCGATCACCCAAAGAGGCAGCGAAAGAAGAGGAAAAATGGCGCCAAAATCGCCGACAGGAGTGGCAGGAACTTGAGCGTCCCTGGATTTCCGCGGTACTGGAGACGTGGTTGTACTATCTCGGACTGGTGGAGTTGGGATGGGCGGAAAATAGCACCGCGCCGACGCACTTTCGGTTGAGCGAACTCGGACGCGCAATGTTCTTGCCGGAATCCGCGATTCCGGGGGAGGCGACGGTCCGGGCGCCGCAACATCGCCTCCCCTCACGAAGCGGAGCATGGGTGATTCAACCGAACTTTGATCTGCTGGTTTACCTCGACCGGGCTTCATCCGAACAACTCGCCTTTTTGGAACGCCATGCCCAGCACGTCGAGGTTCAGCAGCACACTGCCCAGTACCGCTTAACGCGGGAGTCGGTTTATCACGCCCTGGAGAACGGTTCAACGCTCCAGGAGATTCTGTCAGGATTGGAATCCGGCGCGGCGGTCGAGATGTCGCAGAATGTTGCCACGGAGATTAGGCATTGGGCGGCGTTGCGAGAGGAGATTGCCCTCCACAGACGCTCGCGGTTGCTCGAATTCCCGGCTGCCCGTTCACGACAAAAGGCACTCGATGGTGGAATCCAGGGCACGCCCGTCGGCGACCGATTCTTGTTACTCGCGCCGCAACAGGCGGAAAATCTCTCCCGTCAAAAGAAGTTCGACTATGCACGGTCCTTGCCCAAATGTCTCTCGGTCACCGAGAAGGGGCGAATCACGGTAACCGACCCGGATGTCGATTTCCTCGTCGAGCCCGTCCTGGATCGATGGGCACAACGGCAGCCGGACGGTCGTTGGCTTTTAACCGAGGGCAGTGTCCAGGCGGCCATCGAAGCCAAACACCCGGTCGATGAACTGTTCGACTTTCTCAAGGAGCGATTGACCCATCGACGGCCACTCCTGCTGGATATTGCTTTGCAATCCTGGAGCGGTCAGCGGTTTCGCGTGGATATGGAGCCGGTGACCGTGTTTCACTGTCCAATTCCAAAGGTGTTTCAAGCGATAGCTCGGAGTCGAACGCTCAAGCCGTACTTACGCGGGCAGTTGGCGCTACATCTGTTGGTGGTGGAAACTCGCAAAATCGAGGACCTCCGCGCGCAACTGCAATGGATGGGATTGGAGATCTCCGACGAATTAATCTTCTCGACCGAAAAACCTGAAATGGGCTGACAGCACATAGGCCCTATTTGTCTAATCGCCTTCAGCGCTTGGTCAGGATCAGGTTGCCGAACTTGTCAACCTGTGCTTGATAGCCGGGGTGGATGACCGTTGTGGAATCGATCTCCTCAACAATCGCCGGTCCTTCTAAAACGCATCCAACGCCCAAACGATAGCGGTCATATATGGGACAATCAACGTAACCACCGCTCTCGGCAAAGTACACGGAGC
Organism: Candidatus Poribacteria bacterium; assembly: GCA_027296925.1. Taxonomy (GTDB): domain Bacteria; phylum Poribacteria; class WGA-4E; order WGA-4E; family PCPOR2b; genus JAPUIP01. The sequence goes on from JAPUIP010000901.1 coordinate 2,086, forward strand.
GGTTTGCTTTCTGGGCTTCGGCTGGATCTGTGCTGGTTGGATCGAATTCGCGCAGACGGGGCTTAGCGATTTTGCCGATTGCCGTAAGCCGCAGATTTACGAACTCGACCGGTTCGTCCGGCGCACTGTAGCCGTAAGCGCGGTCGTGCTCAATATGGAACCGCTCCAACACACGGGCTATCTCGGAGGAGCCGAGCCGACCGTCTGGCAGCAGTATCGTCAACTCGTAGCTTTGCCCGATGTAGCGGATGTCCACCTGGCGGAGGAAGGTAATGTCTACCTGGCGCATCCCCTCCCGCTCTAGGCTTGCTCGTCCCTGCGCTTCCAACTCCCGGTAGGTCGCCTCCACCGCCGTCGTATCCAGTTGATCAACGCGCTGGATGAGCGTTGTGGAGTAGTCGTGTTTGAGATCTGTCACCAGCAGGCCCATCGCTGAAGTCGTGCCGGGGCTCATGGGGATGACGGTGGTGGGCACCTCGATCTCCGCCGCCAGGCGGTTGGCGTGTACCGGTCCCGCCCCACCAAATGCCGTTAGGACAAAGTCTCTCGGGTCGTAGCCGCGCTGTACTGAGATCAGGCGAAGGGCGTTCACCATCGCTGCGTTGGCAATCTCAACAATGCCGTTGGCGGCCGTCACCACGTCCATGCCCAACGGATCGGCACATTTCTCCTTGATCGCTTGTCGCGCCGCCTCGACATCCAGTTCGATTTCGCCACCGAGGAAGTAGCGGGGGTTGAGTCGTCCCAACACCAGATTGGCGTCGGTTATGGTTGGCTCCGTCCCGCCCGCTCCATAGCACGCGGGACCAGGGTCAGCCCCGGCGCTCTGGGGACCGACGCGCAGAACGCCGCCGGAGTCCACCCAGGCAATCGAACCGCCGCCGGCACCAATCTCCACAAGATCGATAACCGGCGTGCGGATAGGATAGCCAGCACCACGGGAGGCGCCCACACCGGTTTGAGCCGCTGTTCCTACCTCGTAGTCCTTAGTCACCCGTGGTGTGCCGTTCTGGATGAGTCCTGCCTTCGCTGTGGTGCCTCCCATGTCGAAGGAGATGACATCCGGATGCCCCAAAGTCGCCCCCAAATAGGTCGCGGCAATGACGCCCGCCGCCGGACCGGACTCTACCATGAAGACCGGCTTCTCGCTCGCTGCCGCAAAGGTGAAGACCCCGCCACTGCTCTGCATCACGAGTAATTCTGCCTTGAGACCTTCTTTCCGTAGCCGCGCCTCAATGCTCTGGAGGTAGCGTCCCACGACGGGACGGATGCTGGCGTTGATGACCGTGGTGCTGGCTCGATAATACTCACGGAACTCCGGTGCCACTTCGGACGAAAGGGAGATGATGGCACCGGGAAAGACCTCGCGTAAGATCTCACCTGTCCGTTTTTCATGGCTTGGGTTGATGTACGAGTGAAGGAAGCAGACAGCAATTGACTCGACACGCTCTTGCTGAAGTTGCTCCGCGACTTGCCTCACTATGCTCTCATCGAGTGGCGTAAGCACGTTCCCCTGCGCATCCAATCGCTCTGGCACACCGAAGCACAAGTAGCGGGGCGTCAATGGGCGAGGCTTTTCAAATTGCAAGTCGTAGAGTGACGGCCGTATCTGGCGCTGAATCTCCAGTAGATCACGGAAGCCGTCGGTCGTGATGAAACCGGTACGAGCGACCTTCCCCTCGATGATGGAATTGGTCACCATAGTCGTGCCATGCACAACGTATTTGACTTCGCCCGGCGACACGCCCGCTTGGCTCAACAGACGATGAGTCGCTTCCATGAAGCCCTGCGATGGGTCTTGGGGTGTTGAGGGCACCTTGCCGACGCGCATCTCGCCCGTGACTTCGTTGATCAGGGTCGCATCGGTGAAAGTCCCTCCAATGTCCACTCCCAAACGGTACCTAACAGTCATATGATTACCTCTCCTATCTCAGGCATCGGGAAATACACAGATTCGCTTCCCTTAGGTGCTTCCACACGCCATCCATAATCCAATCGGGTAGTGGAGAAATATCCATGCGACAGTAGGCAGTCCGCAGGATGCCAGCGCGTTGCAAGATTGCCTTGTGAAGCCAAATGGCTGCGTTACCGGCACCACTACCAGCCGATGTTGCCCGAAGGGTTGGCAGGATAAACCGAATGTATGTTTTCCAGCCACTCGCTGCCTCGCCTGCGGCATACTGTTCACACACCGTTTGGTAAGCGTCAATAATCGCCGGGAAGGGGATTGTGCCAACAGAACCACGTTCCTGTTCTTCTGGTAGGTAATTCCCGTTTGCGCCGCCGAGCACCGTGACTTCCCGATCTCCATCTCCTGTCAGCCCACTTTGCCGCAACCCTGAAACAATCTGTCCAATCTTATGAGGCGCGGCGGGCGACTCAATCTTCAAGCTGACGACCTGTGATGCCTCTTGGGCAGCTTGCAGCAGGATGTCCGCCGAAGCGTTCTGCCCAACATCTTGAATCATCAGCGCCAGATCGACACGGTCGGAGAGGTTGCGAAACAAGCTCACCAACTGTGCCCCTTGGCGCGGTGATGGGTTAACCATCGCACAGTCTGCCCCGCATTCGCGGGCGAGGCGTGTGAGCTCGATTGTGACCTCGCGACTCTCATGTGATGTCGCCGCCACAAGCGGCAATCTTCCATCCAGGTGACGCGCTGCCAACGTCCACACCTGTGTACGCTCGGCATCAGTCAGCATGCCACTCTCACTGCCGATACCAAAAGCGATTGCCTGTGCCCGCGCTTCTACGCAAAAGTCAATCTCACGACGTAGACTGTCTTCATCAATTGCGCCGTCAGCATCAAATGGCATCACCAGCACAGGCACTGCGCCGACGATACGTTTGGATTGTCTTTGGTTCATCGGTGAACCTCCGGATTTCTAGGCTAAAAGCCAAGGCTTGGTGCCAAAAGGGTTATTGGTTTCGAGTGACTTTTATTCCAAATCGAGCGTCTTTACAGACTTCAAGCGGCTTTTCGATATCGTCGTCCGGGTCGTTATTCCGCATCCGTTACCTGAGTGCACCCGGAGAAATTTATGCCTCCCAAAGCAAGTTAATTGCGCTTGCCTTGATAATAAAATAACAGACCGTCTCTTCCGCGAGGGCCAGTTGATTGCGGGCATCGCTCGTAAGCTCCACGGAAAACAGGCGTCCTTCGATATCGACAGATAACATTACGCGACCGCCCTGAGCTGCAATGTGGCGAATTGTGCCACGCAAAATATTTCGAGCGCTAATCAGCAGGTTGGGGTCGATTGCGACGATAATATCTTGGGCTTTGATGGCGATAGGCATCGTCTCCCCGATTCGGATTTTCGTGTAGGAAACCAGCAGTTTCTGGCTGCCGAGCCCTAATTCTGTGATGCCGCGCTGCTCAGAAGATGCAACCACGGGCAGAGAGAGGATGTTCTCCACGCCTGCCATCTGGGCAATCGGCAGCGCCGAAGGGGAAGCAAGCAATTCATGCGGTTCTCCGTGCGCGGTGATGCGCCCATCAGAGAGCCAAAAGGCTTCATCTGCCAGCGCCATTACTTCCGATATGGAGTGGGTCACGTAAAGGATGGGAATGTCAAAAGTCTGTTTGATATGATAGAGGTAAGGCAGGATTCGGTTTTTCAAGCCGGCATCCAAAGAGGCTAGGGGTTCATCCATAAGCAACAGCCGTGGATGTATCGCTAACGCCCGAGCGACGGCAACCCGTTGACGCTGCCCTCCGGAAAGCTGATTGGGGTACCGATTCATCAATCCACCAATTTCGAGGATGTCGATGACCACTTCCGTGTCAATTTGGTTCTTATCGGCAAAGCGACGCGGACGACCGTAGAATATGTTTTGCTGAACCGTTAGATGCGGAAACAGATGTCCGTCTTGAAAAACATATCCGAAACGCCGCTTCTCTGGAGGGAGCCGCTTCTTGCTCTGGGAAGAATACAGCGTTTGCCCGACAAATATGATCTCTCCTTTGTCGGGGTGCAAGATGCCGCTGATACAATTGAGCAAGGTGCTTTTGCCGCTTCCTGACGGGCCCAGAAACGCTGTCACCTTCTCAGTGATGACATGATCCACTTCAAGCTGGAAACTGCCGAGTTGCTTACGAAAACTGAGTGTTAACATCGTAGGAATTTTGATTGATTCGGCTTAGCATGCTAAGCCCTTCAGGTATAACCGTTCCGATAACCACAAGGTGCCGAAGGCGATCACCGTCGAGAGGAGCACTAAGCGGTACGCGCTTGCATCCTGCCCGATCTGGATGTAATTGAAGATTGCCAGGGGCAAAGTCTGTGTCTTCCCCGGTATATTTCCTGCGACCATCATCGTCGCGCCGAATTCGCCGAGGCTCCGCGAAAATCCGAGTATCGCCCCGCCGATAATCCCTCTGTAGGACAATGGAAGTGTTATGGTGAAGAACACCTTCAAACGGCGCGCACCGAGCGTTCTTGCCGCGTTCTCCAGTTGCGGGTTCACTCCCTCCATCGCGGTGATAATGCCGCGTACCAGCAACGGAAATGAAATCACCGAAATTGCCAGCACAACCGCCAGCCACGAAAAGACAATCTCCAGTCCAAGAAGTTGCCAGAGCAGCCGTCCGATTGGTCCGCGCTTGCTGAAGAGGATCAGCAGAAAATAGCCACTAACGACGGGCGGCAGGACCATCGGCAGCATTACGATAGTATTCAGGAGCGATTTTCCCCGGAATGAAAACTTCGCCAGCAGCCATCCAATGAAGAGTCCGGGCGGAAGAATGAGGATTAAGCTCAACGAAGCGGCTTTGATAGACAAAACCAGCGCGTCCACTTCTGCTGTTGTCAACATTATGGCACCACGGAGAAACCGTATTTCTCAAAAATTCCCGCAGCTTCTGATGTTTGCAGGTACGTTACAAATGCGCGAGCAAGCGCTTCATGCGCCGTATCTCTGATCACCGCCGCAGGGTACACGATCGGACTATGGGTCGAATTGGGAAATTGCGCGACGATTTTGACCTTGCGGCTAATTGCAGCATCCGTTCTATAGACAATTCCCACATCGACCTCGCCGGACTCGACATACGCGAGGGTTGCTCGAACGTCAGCGCCGGGAACTAATTTGGGTTGCACAACCTCCCAGATGCCTAAATGCATCAAAGCCTCTTTACCGTAAATACCCGCGGGAACTGAATTCGGCTCACCGATGGCGATCCGTTGAATCGAAGGCTGGGTCAGCGTGCGGAGGTCGTTAAGAGTCATCGAACTATTAACCGGTACAACCAACACCAACTGATTGTACAAAATTGACCGGCGCGTATCCTCACGAATCCAGCCTCCTTGCTGTAATGTATCAACCTGCCTGGGGCTGGCGGAAATGAACACATCCGCCGGGGCGCCTTTCTCAATCTGCCGTTGTAAAGTTGTGGAGCCGGCAAAGCTACAATAAACCTTCACATTCCGAGCGGCCTCAAAACGCTGGCTAATTTCTGTGAGCGCATCCGTCAAGCTCATCGCGCCAAAGATGAGTAGCTCTGCCTGACGGCTTTGTGCCTGCGCCTTGCCTGCCAGACGCTCAGTCTCATGTGGTTTCTCACCCGAACATCCAAGGAATAGACAGACCAAACTCAGAATCAGAAGAAGACGGGCTTTCATCAACTTTATACCTTGCCATTCATCAAACCGTTCTTTCATCCAGGAAAGAACGGTGGCTAAAAAATAACTCGCTCTAGAAAGATCTACTGAACGATGTAACGTTCTGCGTTAAGGTTCGATTGATTTTTTCCTTTGTATCTTCATACTCCCGGAGAAGGCTCACCCCAGCTTCAGTAAGTCGAGAGCCTTCGCCATTGACACCGCCGACAGTGGTCAAAAGAATCTTTGCACCGAGGTGCCGCTCAAGCTCACGAATGTACTTCCACGCGCGTTTGTAGGACATATTGACTTTCTGTGCGGCCCGGTTGATTGAACCCAGTTCGTTAATCGCTAAGAGGAGTTCAGCTTTGCCGTGACAGAAAGCAACCCCCTGCCCGAGATCGAGCCAAACTTTAGTTTTGACGCTTCTGTCCATGATCGCCCTCGTTACATTGAAATTTTGTTGAGGCGTTCTTTCTTACAGGAAATAGCGATAGTCGCGTAATTATACCAGACGCGCAAATCTGTTTCAAGTGCTCTGATGACAAAACGATTGCAATTCCGACGATCATGCAGTATAATATCACCGTTTTTGGGGGCACAGACGTGGGATTCTAAAGGGGTTCAGGTTACAGTTTTCATTTTTTAGGAGGAGTCATAATGGGTCAGTTAGGTGGCTGGGAATTGCTTATTATCCTTTTCATTGTGCTTATCATTTTTGGCCCGAAGAAATTACCGGAAATGGGACGCGCCATCGGGAAGGCAATCCGGGAGTTTAAGCACGCTGGCAAAGAGATCCAAAACGACATTGTCGAATCGATGGAAGAGGATGAACGCGATTCGACCAAATCCGCGAATAAAACGGCTTAGTTGTCAGCATGGCATCTGATGCATCGATGGCCTTTTTGGATCACCTTGAGGAATTCCGCCGGCGGATCATTGTCTGTGGGGTCACGATCATTTTGTTTATGGTCGTGAGCCTATCTTTTAGCCAGGTGACCATGAGAATCCTCATGTTCCCGTTAAACATGCCAATCAACACGTTGTTGGCAGCCGTGATTGATCGCACCGTCGGTTCAGAGGGGTCAATCATGGGTTTTTTTTCAATCGCGCTAAGGGCGAGTGGTTCGAGCATTGACGCTGAAATTATTAAAGGCGGCGTGATTGAAGGGATCATGGCTTACCTGAAAATCAGCATCACCTGCGGTGTTCTCCTGGCCTCCCCCGTTATTCTGTATCAGGTGTGGGCGTTTGTCTTTCCCGCGTTAACCCAACAGGAGAAAAGGTTCGCGCTTCCGCTGTTTCTGATCATCGTATTCTTTTTCCTGGTGGGTGCCATTTTTGCCTACTTCATTGTCATCCCCGTTATTCTGGAATTCTCTGCCAAACTTTTCCCAGACCTGGCGAACCTGTGGGAATTAGAGAGATACGTGAACTTCCTAACGCGCTTGCTGCTTGGATTTGGTATTGCGTTTGAACTCCCGATTGTCATGGCGTTTCTGTCACGGATTGGCGTGATTAACGCCCAGGGATTCCGCGAACGACAGAGCTATGCGGTCGTTGGCATCTTTACAATGTCAGCGATGTTAACTCCAGCAGATGTATTGTCCATGTTATTGATGGGAATTCCGCTGATGTTGTTATATCAATTGGGAATCTTCTTCGCCTTTCTTGTAGAACAGGAGCCTGAAAGCTATGCCTAATCTCGACTTGCCGGAACAACTACGATTGTTGTATGAGTTTCAACAGATTGACATGGAAATCCTGGCGTTGCATCACAAACTGAAGTCCGTTCCACTCAAGATCAAAAAGTTAGAGAAAGGCTTTCAAATTCATCAACAAAAATTACAGGCAAAGCAAGAGGAACTGGGGGACGCGGAGAAAGAGCAGCGATCCAAAACGGCTCAGCTTGACATGCATCAAGAACAGCGCCTGAAGTTCCAGGCACAGTTGCGCGAGGTGAAAACCAATAGAGAATATCAGGCACTCGATAAAGAGATCAGTTTCCTCGATGCAAAAGATGCAGAAATAGAAGACGAGATTTTAGCTGTGATGTTGCAGATTGATCAACTCACAGAGGAACTCGATCGTCAACAGGAGGAGCTTGAGGCAGAGCAAACGAAGAAAAACCAGCAAGAAGCCTTATACCGGCAGGAAACTGAAAATCTCCAAGCACAGATTGTGGCATGGCAAGAAAAACGTCGGGGATTATTTCATAGAATCGATCAAGGCTTGATGGTGCAGTATCTAGAGGGGTTCAAACGCAAACGTACGGGAATTATTTCTCTGGTCACCAGCAATATATGTAACAATTGTCATCTCACCATTCCGCCTCAAACGTTGAAGGAAGCGCGTAAATATGAGCAATTCATCCGTTGTGGAAGCTGTAAACACATTCTTTACATCCCGCCTCCCGTTCCTGACGATGTCTCTTCGGCGGACGCCACCTCTGATTAAATCCCGCCTTCAATCTCTACCATCGGTAATCCCAAAATCCTTTTGACCTACCTTTCGCTAACACGATATTTAGCCCCGCATTTAATTCCAGATCGATGACCTTCTATTACTTCCTCCGCCAGGCACCTCATGAAACCGACTCGAACCTCTTGCGTTTATCCCGGTATGTGAGGGCCAGTACCGGAATTGTATTGCGTCACTCAGCCTCTGTTCTGAGAGAAATGCTATGCCGCGAACCCGCTAATAGGAGTCCCCTCACATTTTGGCGTGCAAAACCTGTTTGGCTTGGAGGGAATTGATGTCCGTAAAAAAGCAGAAACTGCTGCTTACTATAATAGTGATGCCGCTCCTATGTCTATTCAGTGTCGGATTATCAGCCGACGCGCCTGAGCTCGTGCAAGAGGGGCCTGAGATAGAGTCACCATTTCGGCTGAAAACTATCGTGCTCGATGCCGGACACGGCGGCAGAGACCCCGGCAAAGTGAGTCCGTGGCGTGTAGAGGAAAAGGATATTAACCTCGCGATCGTGTTTAAACTCTCGGCATTAATTCATGAGAAAACAGAATATGAAGTCTATCTCACCCGATCGACGGATCGCTGGGTTTCATTGGCAGACCGTGCGCGGCTTGCCAATCGGTTTCCGGCAGATCAGACGCTTTTTATCAGCATCCACTGCAACGCTCATACAGATCGAAGTGTCCACGGATTGGAAAGTTATATTTTCAATCTGAAAGCCACCGATAAACTCGCTGCCCGGTTAGCCCGCTGGGAAAACGCCGAAGAAATCGCGAATCCCATCGATTTTATTGTCAACAACCTGTATCAAAGAGGTAGCGAAAAATATAGTTGGGCGGCTGCACGGATTGTGCAATCTGTGCTTGTCTCCGACCTCAAAATCCGAAATCGGAATCAGAATGCGCCCGACAAATTGGTGAGACGTGCCCCTTTTCGCGTCCTTGTTGATACAAAAATGCCAGCCCTTCTGATCGAGTTGGGATATTTGTCCAACAGAGCGGAACATGAGAAACTCAACTCAGCTGCCTACCAGGACAAGGTCGCGAAGGCGCTGCTGACATCAATTCAACAGTTCGATCAGTCGATACGCGAAGCTCCGAAGAATGGCAATATGGCGGGTTTGCCTTCACTCGATCGCTGAGATTTTATCAGGGGCTGTCTTGTCGTGTTTTTGTAACCGATGATCCGTTATCACGTTGTTGATGCATTTGAGAAGACCGGATTGGTTCAAGCGGTGACAAGTATTCGCCGAGGTGGCGTGAGTCGCGCGCCTTACCATTCGTTGAACCTTGGTGCGCATGTTGACGATGATTCGGCAGCGGTGAGCGTCAACCGGCAGATTTTCTTTCGTCAGATTGGGCTGGATGCACGGCATTTCGTGCACTGCCGCCAAATTCACAGCAACCGCGTGTGGTTCATCGATCCAGCCGCCCCCCTTTTGCAAGCCTCCCCCGTCGAAGCGGACGCAATAATAACGGCTCATCCCTCCCTCGCACCGGGTGTATTTACCGCGGATTGTGTGCCGATCTTCATTTTGGATGCGGCAACCCCCGCAATCGGCATGGTCCATGCCGGCTGGCGTGGCACGTTGACAGAGATCGCCGCGCAGACCATCCGCGCGATGCGAGAACACTTCGGCACCGCTCCCTCAGCATGTTTGGCTCATCTCGGTCCCTCAATCCAAAAGTGCTGCTACACGGTGAGCATATCCCTCGCAGACCAATTTGAACAGGCTTTTGGGCCACGTGTGCGGAGCGACGAATGCACACTTGACCTCCAAACGGCAAACGCAAACCAACTCCTTCAGGCAGGCGTGCCGCCCGATGCGATCTCTGTTTCGCCATTTTGCACCGCTTGCCGAACCGATCTTTTCTATTCTCATCGAGCAGAGGGCGGACGGACGGGACGGATGCTTTCCTTAATCAGGCTGCATGGAGACTAGGTTTGCTCTTGCAATCGCTTCTCGAAATGTGCTATCATTTAACCGTTTCGTAGACTTCTGCTGACCTGCTATTGCAAAAGGAGAAGGGCAAGTGGCTTCCATTCAGGAAAACCTCTCACGGCTTCAAGATCGAATCGCTAAAGCCGCCGAACGCTCCGGACACGATCCGCATTCAATATGCCTCGTCGCCGTTTCTAAAACCAAGCCTGCCAGCCTTATTTTGGAAGCGATTGATGCAGGCGTCACAGACATCGGTGAAAACCGCGTTCAGGAGGCGCAGAGCAAGTGGAATCAGATTGACCGCTCGGTGAGGTGGCATCTCGTCGGGCATTTGCAGCGAAATAAAGTAAAACAAGCATTAGCGATTTTTGACCTCATCCATTCCGTTGATAGCTTGCGACTCCTTGCCGAGATTGATCGCCGGTCCGCGCAATTGAACCGGCGGACAGATGTATTGATTCAGGTCAACACCTCGGGCGAACCAAGTAAGCACGGTATCGAACCGGATCAGACGCTTGACCTGATTGAAAGTGGGCTCGAATACGAGCATGTCCGAATCAACGGCCTCATGACGATCGGTGCGTTTCTGCCCGATCCGGAAGCTGTTCGTCCATCATTCGTATTGTTGCAGCAACTCCGGGAAAAAATTGTCGGTCAGCAGTTTCCGGAAGTTGACATGGAATACCTGTCGATGGGAATGACGAATGATTTTGAGGTTGCGATTGAAGAAGGAGCAAATCTCGTTCGAGTTGGGACGGCAATCTTTGGGGCGCGAGAGTAACCGATAGCGAATGTGCAAACCGGTATTTGATTCGCACATTCGAGGGTAGGAGATAGAATTTTGGATACAAAACTTCGAGTGGGTGTTATCGCAGTTGGCAATATGGGAGGCGCAATCGTTAGAGGCGTGGCGAGCAATCTGCTCCCGCCTGAGCAGGTGTGGATCACGGATATCTACCAGCCCGCCGTCGATCAGTTGTGCAATGAACTCGGCGTGAATCGAGCGGAAGACATCCCCCAATTGGTCGAAAATGTAGATTTCCTGTTATATACAGCGAAGCCGAACAATGTACCAGATATTTTCCCAGCAATCGCTGCTACCATCCAGTCACCGCCGCAGTGGCTGATCTCCATTGCAGCGGGGGTGCCCATCGCGCAATTAGAATCTTACTTCGCTTCTCCTCCTCCGCCAATTATTCGTGTGATGCCGAACATCGCCGTGTCCGCCAGAGCAGGGATAGCCGCCATCGCTTCAGGCAGTGCAGCGACGCCCGATCATCTTTCGGTGACACAAGCTATTTTTAATGCTGTGGGAAAGTCCTTAGTCATGGACGAGAAAAACCTCGACGCTGTCACGGGTTTGAGTGGCAGTGGTCCCGCATTCGTGTGTCTCTTCATCGAAGCGCTTGCCGACGCAGGAGTCCAGGTTGGATTGGCTCGCCCAGACGCATATCAGCTTGCGCTACAGACTGTACTGGGAACCAGCAAAATGCTGGAGCAGACCGGAGAACATCCGGCGGTTCTGAAAAATCGGGTCACCACACCTGGCGGGACAACGGCGGCTGGGTTGCATGAACTGGAACATGGACGCCTGCGGGCAATTGTTGCGGATGCCGTGATTGCCGCAACGAAACGCGCGGAAGCACTCGCGAATTGACCGCTTTGGAAAGGAATTCTAAATATGACTGGAATACTTGGCCCAATATTGAGCGAAGCGATTCGCCTCTATACATTCGTTGTGCTTGTTAATGTAATACTATCCTGGTTTGTGCACAGTTCCAAGAATATGACAGTGCGGAAAATCTATGGGATGACCGGTCAGTTCGTCGATCCGGTTTTGGATCCAATTCGCCGCGTCCTCAGTCCGATGACGCGAGGCTTCGGCATCGATATTTCACCCATCGTTTTAATTGTGTTTTTGCAAGTGCTTCAAAAGATGGTGATCGCCCTCTGATGTAGACGCGCGAAGTCGAGCCCCGATTTTATCAGGACATTTCGCCATGGGGCAAGCGCATCGTCTGGGTATGGACGGGAACCAAGCATGAAAATCACAGCCGTGGATATTCATAGTCAAGGGTTCAGAAAGCGATTTCGCGGATACGATCGAGATGAAGTTGAAAGCTTCCTTGAGGCGATCGCCAAAAGTTTTGAGGAACTGACCAGAGAAAATCACGAGCTTTCTGAACAGATCCAACGCCTCGAAGATCAGGTTGAAGAACATCGACGCAAGGAGCAGAGCATCTACGAAGCGCTGTTGCAAGCACATCAGTACGGCGAGGAAGCCAAAGGCACCGCTGAGCGTGAGAGTGAGCTTATCTTGCGAGAAGCCAAATTTGAAGCGGACAACATTATTCGACAGGCGGAAGATAAAGCGGATGGGATTCGCCAAGAGATTATGATCTTACAGCATGAGAAGGAACGGTTTATCACTGAATACCGGGCGTTGCTTCATGTACAATTGAAGATGCTAGCGAAAAAGGAACAGCAGACCGCAATTCAGTACGGCAACACGGAAGTTGCAAAAGGTTTGAATGAGATTACCATTCTGGAAAGTTCTAACGGCTAGATTGGTTTATGGATTTTGAGAAGACAGTTCGGGGGTAGATGCAGGAGTAGAGGGACATGTCCGCCTCATTCTTGGGCGAAAGAAGCGGGAGGCCGGGTGCACACTTCACGGAACCTTCCATACAATAATCATACCGCACGAGGAGATTTATTGGCCCACGCCTAACGAACTATGGATAGAGTAACCGCCTTGTCTGGACGCACTTTCTCAGCACTTCACCCGCTCACTGAGGATAGGATTGCGGAATGCTGGCAGGAAATCGACATTTACACACAACTTGCTCAGCGAGCCGCAGCCACACATTATATCCTCCGGGAAATGCCCACTCCCATTCATCATTTCCGACTGGATACCCTCAAGTGTAAAATCCATCAAGATGTCTTTCTTAAAGTCAACATGATGCAGGGCAAAGGTGTGGCATACACGCCGTACTGGAATTATTATACGCCCGTCGTCGAGCGAAGGGAGTTGCATTCAGAACCGGAAGACAGCACCTTCGATTCGCTGCGATTCCGGCGACAGTGCCGGCGTGAGTTTCAGCATGGGGTAAAGCACCGGCAGCAGCAACTTGAGGCACTTGGCATTTTTGGAGATTGCGAGGGTATCGGCAAAACTCTGGATACTCGCGATGAAGTGAAGATTATCAATACCTTCAGTCAATTGTGGGAACGGGGTTACTTGATTAAAGATCGTCAATTGAGCTATTGGTGCCAAAAATGTCAGACGACTTTAGATGCGGATGAGATTGAAATTCGCCCCGCTGAGGCATATTCAGGGTACGTAAAATTTCCTGTGAGCATTGGTTTGGAGGAGTTCGGTGAGGACGTTTACTTCCTGGTGTGGCTCCAAGATCTCTGGCACCTCGCTGGAAGTGTTGCAATCGGCTTGAAGGAGGATAGTCAATACTTGATTGCTGAGTTTGGTGGTGAAGTCCTTATTCTCACTGAAGAAGACCTCTCGAATCGACTTCCTGCCGAACGCCAGAACGATGTAAGCGCATTAGAAACGTGCCGGGCTGATGTTCTGACAACGTGTACGTGCGCACATCCGTTTTTGGGAATAGATCTCCCGGTAGTCGTCGTTCCTGACCTTTCCCAGCACGACCGCAGCTCAAGCGAAGTAGCGATGTTTCCGCCGCCAACAGGTGTGCGGCATCTTGCTCCGGGACATCACCCCTACGATTATGAAGCCGCTCAAAAGTTGCAACTGGCGATACCCTCCGTTGTTGATGATTTGGGTCGTCTCACGGAGGATTCAGACCAGCTTTGCGGACTTGAAATCTCTCAAGCCGAAAAATTCATTACCTTTGAATTGGAGAAGAGAGGATACCTGGTTTATACAGGATTCGAGGATGTGCCGCAGCCTCATTGCGGAACGTGCGGCACGCTGGCGTTATTCCGTCCGGTTCAACAGTGGATTTTTTCTTTGGACAGCAACGACTTGAGGCAGCGCGTGCTACGCTCCGATGACTCTTGGGGCCGTTGTCGCCCCCAAGATCGAGTCCAGATACAACAAACCATCGAAGACCTCTCGGACATATGTGTTTCACGCCATCGGGGTTGGAGCATTCCGATCCCTCTGCTCCAGTGTGATAGGTGTGGGTATCAACTCTCTGATGACCGTATTCTCAAAGCGACCCGCGATCTGATTTCGCGTCGTGGCACGGAGGTTTGGTTTAAGCTGAATGCTGAATACCTGTTACCGCCGAAGACCCTGTGTCCCAACTGTGAGGGGAAAGAGTTTCGGAAAGAATCCACGCTCCTGGATGGGCGTTTTGCTGTCCTTCTCAATGCAGTGAATAGATCCAAAGTTAAGAAAAAGAGTCTCGGCCCTGTCGATGTTTATTTCTTTGCCCCCAATGAATTTGACAAATGGTTTGCCCAGTTTGTCTTAACTTTGGTTGCCCTCCATGATGCTGTTCCCTCGAATATCGATTTGACAGCCGTTGGTTCGCATGTGCCGTCAATCGAAATAAACGAAAACTGGATTGATGAATACCCAAAGGACGTGCTTCGGCTACTGTGTGTCCAGCCAGATTCTGAGTCGCTGTCGATAGATAACCGGTTGCAAGCGTGTCAGAATGAATATCACATCGTTCAAACAATATGCGCTGAAATACTAAGTTGCCTCGAAGACTTTAGCTCAGAGGCACATCAACTCGCTCTGGAAACCTTACTTCCATTGGATGCACTGGCGCTATCGATGACAAACCGGGTTCTGCAAGCCGTAGATTTTGCTTATCAGCAACGTGATTTTCATCACGCATGGTGTGTTCTCAAAGATTTTTGCCAATCTGATCTTCAACGATTTTATCTGCCGGTATTGAAGGATCGGCTCAACGTTCCAGAAACAACACGAGAAAAGCGTTCTGGTCAGACAGCATTGTGGAACATCTTGCATGTGTTAATACAAAGGTTGGCGCCCATTACACCTTTTCTATCCGAGCAGATTCACGCATTAATCCAGACGAAAAGTACGGTTTTCCCGTCTGCGGATGGAGTTGAAAATGAGAATGGTCCGGCGTTTTCAAGTGTTTTTTTGAAGGATTGGCGTACCCGGATTGACATACCGTATATTGCGGATGCAGACGCTCGCTGGAGAGAATTATCGGGTGTATAAGCGAATCAGAGTAGACCTCCGGTATTCGGTATTTGGGCCGAGCGAACGCCCAACATGCAGTATGTTACATATCACTCATAAGGAAAACTGTCAATGCAGCAAAGCGCTCTCAAATCCCTTCCGCTTCTATTCGGTGTTACTTTGCCGGTACTGCTTATAGACCAGCTCACGAAGTGGCTAATCCAACAACACATTCCACCTCATCGTCAACATGTCATCATTGAAGGTATATTCAACCTTCGCCACGATACGAATGATGGCGCCGCCTTTGGATTAATGCCCGGACAAAACTTACCGCTCATCATTATTTCAATCGCCGCTATTGGGTTTATTCTTTTTTATTACAGGCATTTTTATGAAAGCCTGTGGATGAAGGTTGCGCTCGGCTTTCTACTGGGTGGTGCGCTTGGCAACTTTATCGACCGAATGCGCCTGGGTGAGGTCACGGATTTCCTCCAGTTTCGGCTGCCCGGCTTCTGGTGGCCCACCTTTAACGTCGCCGACGTCGCTGTTTGTATCGGCGCCGGAATGCTGATGCTTCACATGTTCCGTCATCGAGGAGATTACGATGCTGCGAAACAGATTGAAAACTAGGTTAGCCGTCTCTCTGATTTTAATTGCGGCAATGGCTTCGACCAATGTATTTGCACAATATCAACAAGAATCGGAGGAAACGCCGCGCACTCGCCGTCAGCAAGAAGAAGTATACAGTGAAAGTGCGTTACGGCGGTTTGAGATTGTTACCCTCGTTTCTCTACCGTTTACGGCGATTCACAGCTTTTTGATGATGCGAGGCATTCAGATGATCCGACAAAATGAGTTTGCGCCCGAACTCACCGGAAAAAACTTCAGAATTATTGGGGCATCTGCGGTATCGCTTGCGCTATTCATCGGTGTTTGGGATTGGCTCCACACGCACGACAAAGACCCCTCCCAACCACTCATGCCCAATTCGACGCCACCACCTCCACCGCAGCGAGTCGAGCTAAATGATTGGGATGTCGACGACTCGGACGGTCTTGTCGTTCCACTGGTTCATTTTCGGTTTTGATGGCCGGATAGGCTCATGGGCGAATTGCGTATCAATATCACCTGTCACGTACTTCCTTTATTTAGATTCTATGGCAACTTTAGAGATTCAAACGGGCGATGCCCCTATTTTGCGAGAAACGGCCGTTCCAATTCCAGAGATTGACGCCGATTTACTTCAACTCATAGCAGATATGTTTGAGACAATGTACGCTGTGCAGGGGATTGGTCTGGCCGCGCCACAGATTGGGGTATCCAAAAGGTTAATCATCATCGACATCGAGGAACACCATCCCGAGTATCCTCGGATTGCGTTGATAAATCCGGTCATCACAATGGCTGTGGGTGAAGAGCTTGGCGAGGAAGGTTGTTTGAGCTTGCCGGGCATTCGGGGAATGGTGCAGCGATCCGCAACCGTAAAGGTGGAAGGCCTGTTGCCGAATGGAGACAAAATTGAGTTTGATGCGAGCGGCTTGATGGCGCGTGTCTTACAGCATGAGAGAGATCATCTCGACGGCGTCCTCTTTACCGATTTGCTTATTCCTGGGGATCAACAGTTGCTTGAACCTCCGCCAGAAATGGCGACTGAGATATGAAGATTCTTTTCATGGGCACAAGTGAATTTGCCGTGCCGACTTTAGAGAAACTGGTTACAGCGGATTTCGATCTCCTTGGCGTGGTGACGCAGCCGGATCGCCCCAGTGGCAGAGGCAAGCGACTCACGCCGCCTCCCGTTAAGGTTGCCGCAAATGCACACAATCTACCGATTTATCAGCCGGAAAAGGTGAGACGCCGCGATTCCATTCGGGTCCTGAGGAAGCTTGAGCCCGATGTCATCGTTGTTGTCGCGTTTGGTCAGATCCTTCCTAAATCCGTGTTAGAACTTCCGCCGTGTGGTTGTCTCAATGTCCATCCTTCTCTCCTCCCCAAATATCGAGGGGCGGCCCCCATCCAATGGGCATTAATTAACGGCGAAACGGAAACAGGTGTCACCATCATGCTACTGGATGAGGGAGAAGATACAGGGGATATTATTCTGCAGGAGCGCGTGCCGATTGACGATCAGGATAATGCCGCGACCCTCTCCGACCGATTGGCGAATCTGGCGCCTTCCCTGTTGATTCAAGCGTTACGGCGTGCCTCTGATGGCCTGCCGCCACACTGCCCCCAAAATCATGCCGCGGCAACCCACGCCCCTCGCTTGACCAAAGCGGTTGGCCAGATTGATTGGCAGCAGCCCGCCGATCAGATCCGCAATCTAGTGCGCGGCACTTCGATTTGGCCCGGCGCGTATACCTCCGCTGCCCTTCCGAATGATGACCTCCGTTTGAAGATTATCGCGTGCACGGCAGTCGATTACCCGAATCCAGAGCATCTCCCCGGCGGTACGGTTCAAATTACATCGGATAAGGAACTCATCGTCTTGAGCGGGAAGGGGGCTTTGCGCTTAGATCGCGTCCAACCTGCAAACAAAAAAGAGATGGACGCCGGTGCCTTTCTCAATGGGTATCGGTTGCAAACGGGCGATCGGCTCTTTCGTAAAGAAACATCAACGCATGAGTAGGTCGAAGATGAGCCCAAATGCCGTTTTAATTGCTATCATCAAGGTTGCCGTGCTGTGTCTTGTCGTGATTGGTGGTATCGGCTTAGTGCTCCTCTTTGCGGTCATTCCTCGACAGATTCGCACCCTAGAAGTGGCTGTGCCAAACCTCGTTGGACAGAGCCATGAGCGAGCTGTTCACCTTATTAATAAGACCGGGTTGCAACCTGATCCAGAAGTTGAGAGAAAGCCAAGTCCCGACATTCCAGAGGGGGATGTGATGGAACAAGAGCCGCCCGCCAACTTCAAAGTCAAATTGAATAAGCCCATTCGACTGACTTTGAGCATGGGTACTGAGGCGGTTCCTATACCTGGCGTTGCGGGTAAACTGCTCAATGAGGCGGAGAAGACACTCAAGAACGCTGGCTTTCGGCGTGGGCGTGTCGCGGCGGTCCATTCAGATCGGTATCCAGAGGTCAACACGGTTATCGCGCAAACGCCCCGATCCGGAACTGCACGTCAGCGAGGCGCGGCCGTTGATCTACTCTTAAGCTTGGGCGTCCGTTCGAAAGTGCTTCGAATGCCAGATTTGCGCCGTATGTCCATTGATGAGGTGCGCTCGCTCCTCGAATCACACGGCCTCAAAATCGGTGAAGAAGTGCCTAAGCCGCATCCGGAGATTAATGAGGGGTTGATTATCGATCATCAGCCGGCTGCGGGTGAACTGGTTCCGGTTGGGCAGGTGGTCAATCTGGAGGTGAGCGGTTCCCGACGCAGCACAGCAGAAAAGGGACACCTTATTAATGTAGAATATGAGGTTTCTGCAGAAGGGGCACCTTCTAAACAGGTGCGGATTGAGATTGAGGATGAGCGAGGAAAGCGAAAAGTCGTTAACGATTCCTATCAGTCAGGTATGCTCATCGAAAAGCCATTCTTCCGAGTGTTCGGTCAAGCCATAATGCACGTTTATGAAGATAACGTGCTGGTCAAAACGGAGAAGGTCGATTGGTAAAGGAACGAAAAATTCAGATTGCGCCATCAATGCTCGCCGCCGATTTTAGTCGTCTCGGCGAGGAAGTCCGTCGCGTTACCGAAGCGGGAGCAGATCTCATCCACCTCGATGTGATGGATGGTCACTTTGTCCCGAACCTGACAATGGGACCACAGCTTGTCAAGGCACTCCGCAGTTATACCGAGCTCCCGTTTGATGTGCATCTGATGCTTACTCACCCGCAAGAGTATATCGATACGTTCGTGGATGCGGGAGCGGATCTGATTACGATCCACGTTGAAGTTGATGGTCAACTATCAAAGATGATGGATGGGATCAGAAAACGAGGTGTGAAGGTGGGGCTCGCCCTGCGCCCGCAGACAGCAACTTCAGAGGTCGAACCCTATCTTGCCGATGTAGACCTCGTGCTACCGATGAGTGTCGAACCCGGTTTTGGTGGGCAATCTTTCCAAATGAATACGCTTGACAAGATTGATCGGTTGCGGAACCTCATCGACGCCCAGGGCCTGGACGTCGACATTGAGGTCGATGGCGGAATAAATCAGAAAACCGCCGTGTTAGTTGGACGTTCTGGCGCCACCATTTTGGTGGCGGGTACGGCGATTTTCGGGAGTGATGAGCTCGATCGGGCGATAAACACACTACGAGAATTAGCTTCATCAGGTGAATAGCCAATGCACTGTTGCTACGTTCCTCCCGAACAAGTCTCCCAAGACACGCTCTGCATTGGTGAATCTGAAGGGCATCATCTGCTTCATGTGTTGTGCCTGAAGTCCGGGGATACGGTTCAAGTTTTTGACGGGAGGGGGAACAGTTATGTCGCTTCCCTCTGTGATGCGCGTGCCTCCCGGCTACAAGCGAAAATTCTCAAACACCAATTTCACCCGGCCGTTCCACCCTACATCACACTTTTCCAGGGGCTACCGAAGTTCAACAAAATGGATCTGATTGTCCAGAAGACGACGGAAGTGGGTGTGAATGAGCTCGTTCCGATGGTTTGTGAGCGAGCGATTCCGAAGCGTACGGCGGTTGCCCAGGACAAGCACACGGCGCGTTGGCAGCGTATTGCCGACGAAGCCGCTAAACAGTGTAAACGCCCCCGATTCGCCACTGTGCTCGCTCCGCAGAAGATGGACGCATGTCTTGAATACGCGAAGCATTTAGATCTGTTAATCCTTCTCTGGGAAAATGAGAATCAGCACGGACTCAAAAAGGTATTACAGCACCATCGTCATGTCCAATCGATTGGACTGTTTGTTGGTCCCGAGGGCGGCTTTTCAGATAAAGAGGTAGATCTCGCGCGTGAAAGCGGATGCATTCCGGTAACGCTCGGCGGCAATATCTTGCGCACAGAGACCGCGGCAATCGTCGGCACGGCGTTGGTAATGTATGAACTCAGTGAGAATGCGAGTTAATAATGAAGAAAATTGGCGTTTTGCATGTCATCACGGATACTACCCTCCAATCGCGATTTACACACGCACAGTTAGCGGAGATGGCGATTGAGGGTGGAGCAGATACGATCCAGTTTCGTCAGAAAACGGGAAGTGCACGTGAACTTGTCGAAACCGCACAAGAGGTACAGGACATCTGTGCGCAACATGGTGTACCTCTGATTGTCAATGATCGGGCAGACGTTGCCCTCGCGGTGGGCGCAGCGGGTGCACACTTTGGGCAGGATGATTTGCCGATTGGAATTTCGCGACGAATCCTCGGGCCAGAGACAATTGTTGGGGCATCTGCACGGACGGAAGAGAAGATCTTAGCAGCCATTTCCGCAGGCGCGGATTACATCGGATTCGGTCCGATCTATCAGACATCATCTAAGTCGAATGCGGAATCGCCGAAAAGTTTAGGCGCGTTGGGGCGGATGTGCAAAATCGCGCGTTGTCCTGTCATCGCAATCGGTGGTATCACAGCTGAAACGGCTTATGATGTGATTCGTGCCGGCGCTCATGGCATCGCTGTCATCTCAGCAGTCTGCACGAAAGCGGACCCAGTTGCCGCGAGCCGCGAATTATGTGCCGAAATTCGGCGCGCAAGTGCTCAGCGGAATATTTAGGCTCTCGCTCGGCAACGATTGCTCCAGTGGTCAACACATTTCTGCTCAATAAATTCCCACCGTAAACTGACCCCTAGTGTGCACCGTTAAGAAAGAATATCTACTCCCGACCTGCTGTGAAATAGGCCTTGACAACATTTGTAAAGGGGAATACGCTATGAGAATTCTGATCGCCGAAGACGATGACACATCGCGTCTTCTTCTGAAAGCGATGCTGGACAAATGGGAATATGACGTCACTGTTGCCCACGACGGAGCAGAAGCATGGCAAGTGCTTCAGCAGGAAGATACCCCTCGGCTTGCCATCCTCGATTGGATGATGCCAAAGATGGACGGTGTCGAAGTCTGTCGAAAAGTGCGCGAAATCAACCACGGTCAGCTAATCTATATCCTCCTTCTCACGACCAGGGGACGCACAACGGATATCATCGAAGGACTTGAGGCCGGCGCCGACGACTATTTGACCAAGCCGTTCAATCAGCGAGAATTGCAGGTGCGTGTCCGCGTCGGCGAGCGTGTTGTAAAATTACAAAGTGATTTGGCGAACCGTGTCAACGAGCTCGAAGACGCCCTGTCGCAGGTGAAGCAACTTGAGGGACTGTTGCCTATTTGCGCGTACTGCAAGAAAGTGCGTGATGATCATGACTTCTGGCATCAGGTTGAAAATTACATTATGGCGTATTCGGAAGCTCGGTTCAGCCATAGCATCTGTCCCGACTGTTACGAGCAGATTATTGTACCTCAACTTGAAGCGCTGCAGCGCCAGAAAAAGTCGGCACATTGATTTATTCGGATTGCGGCGTGGTCCTTGAAATGCACCACCCGAGACCGAGGAAGGTTTCTTATGGACATAATGGTTGAAGACGAAATATTAGTTGCTCACTTCCAAGCGGGTCGGCAGGATGCGTTCGATGAACTGATGAAGCGATACAAGCAGCGAATCTATGCCTACCTGCTTCGATCCGTCAAAAATTACGAGGACGCCGAAGAGTTGACCCTTGAAGTCTTTTTCAAGGTCTACCGGGCACTTGAAAATTGGCAACCTCAAGCACGCTTTTCGACCTGGCTCTATAAAATTGCCCATAATCTGGCAATCGATTACCACCGCGCAAAATCGCGACGACAGACCTACTCACTTGATGACGAAAATCTATCGCTTGATGAACCAAAAGCCGTTGATCTGAGCAGTAACCCTGCATGGCAAGCTGAAGAAAGAGATCTGCATCGCATTATCCGGGAGGCGGCAGATCAACTTTCGCCAAACCAAAAATCCGTTTTTATGTTGAAGTGCTATGAAGGATTGCAGCTTAAGGAAATAGCAGCAGTGCTCGGCATGGCAGAAGGAACGGTAAAGATTCACTTGCATCGTGCGATGAGAAAATTGGAAGCGCTCTTACACCCCCTCTGGGAGGAGAACGAAATTTAACTGAAGGAGTTTGCTTAATGACAACGTGTAAACCATCGGAAACGTACACCGACTATGTCCATGACCTTCTTGATGAGGAACAGGCCGCTATCGTCGAAGCGCACTTGGGAGATTGCCCCACCTGCGCTGACAAAGTTGAGTCTTTGCAGCGGGTTCTGAGCTTGGTCAGAGAAGCGGCGGAAGTACCGATTCCAAACGTTATTCTCGATGGCATCGAGATGAAAGTCTACAAGCGTCTTGCTGCAGAATCTCCACAGCCCAAGCCGGCACGTTTTCTTTCGCGATTATTGGCGGTTTTGCCATTTCCAGCGATGCAAAACCGTTCAACTTGGATCTTACGCGGTGCGCTGGCAAGCCTTGTGCTAGCGATTGGTATTCCAATCGCCACGATCGTCCTTCATCGAGAGCCGGCGCTGGAGGTTCCCGTTCGTGCGATTTCGGTGCAAACACCTCCTGACAGAGTTGAGCAGTATAATCAATGGGAAATTCAAATGAGTCAACAGGAGGCGCTTGAGAAGCGGCACCTAAAGGGGGATGACCACGGTGCAAACCTTCAGTTGCTGATGGTGGCAGAGAAGGTTGCCGTCGCACGGCGGCCGTTTTAACTACAAGGAATTGAGAGGATGGTTGATATGGTAGCGATGCAGGGAACAAGAGGACAGGAAAGGGGACAGAAAGTGGGAAAATGGGGAAACGAGTCGATTGCTCGCGGGGACGATGCGCTATCACATTTTACCTTTGACGTTGTACGTTTGAAATGGCTTGTTTACGCGATTGCTTTTTGCATGGTTGTTTCGGTCATTTCAGAAACGCAGGCGGATAGTGTCACGGCACTCCTTGAAGCGGGGAGGTACCACGAAGCAGCACAATTACTTCAGAAACTTGCGAGCGCTACGAAAGACACTGAACAACTTCGTGAAATCTACTATCAGTTGGGGGATATTTATTACTCCGATATCCATGAATATCCGAAAGCATTAGCGTTTTATGACAAGATTATTCAGCTGAGCGGCAATGGACTTACCGCGGATGATCGGTTTCTTGGCTATATTAAGAAAGGCGATGTGTACCGTCGGATGGGAAAATATGATGAGGCGATCCAGGCGTATCAGGGCCTTGTCAATCAATTTCCGCACGTACACTTTGCCCATAAAACCGGGCTACGAAAGATTCGGAGCGTTCAGACCGCGCTTGATGATTTACGCAATCAGCCCCGCGTAATCAAGACTTACAAAGGAACTCCCCTTGCGGTTGAGGCCAAATTCCATATCGCCGAACTGTATCGCAGTTATCATCAACTGAATCAACCGGAAAAAGCGATTGAGACCTATGAACAAATCCTAGAACAACACGGAGATACAAAGCTTGCCGCTCAAGCGCAGTGGCGTATTGGGGACCTGCTTGATAAAGCGTTGAATCAGCCGGAACGCGCAATTGAAGCCTATGAGAAAGTTGTGGCTGATTATCCCGAAAGTAATTATGCGGCAGAGGGATTGTTTCGGATTGGGCTCATCTACGAAGGACAGAAGCAATACGCATTCGCGGTGCAGATTTTCGAGGAACTGACGCAAAAGTATCCGGATTTTTGGAACATGCACGCGGTCTTTTATTGGTCGGGCGTCTGTTATGAAAAATTGCAGAACTATCGTCTCGCGATTAATGCATTCAAAACCTTCCTCTATGTCTACCTGCCAAATCTAGATCCGATCTATTTGGGCGCAATCGGCAAATACGATCAGAGTCCCTCCCAAGTTGAGGACGAATTAAATACCAAAATTCAGCAACTTCAGTCAGATCTTCCTAGAGTGGAATGGGAACGTATAACGAAGCTGGCCGCCGGCGAAAACTATAGCGACGCGCTACCAGCAGTACGACAGTTGATAATGGATGCCCCTGAGAGTCAATACGCACAGGAGGCGCGGGCGCAATTTCGTTCCATTCAATTGCATGCCGCAATTCAGCAATTGCGCGGATCAAACGCCGCAAATACCGCATATGCTCAATTCCGAATTGGCCAAATCTATGAGCGGGAGCTCAAGGATTACGAACAGGCAATCGCCGCATATAACCAACCAATCAAGACCCATCCCCAATCGTCTTGGGCGGCTGAAGCCCTGTACCGGAAAAGTGTAATCTACGCAGAACATCTTGGAAACACAGAAAAGGCGATCCAGCTTTATCAAACCCTGATTCGGGATTATGCTGCCTCCTCGCAAACGATGATGGCGCATTTCCAGCTTGGCGAAATCTATCGCGTCCTCCATCGATACGATGAGGCATTGAAAGCCTATCAGACAACGATTGCTTACCCGACACAAGACCAATACCTCGCCGATCGATATCAGGACAGCTTTGCCGATCAGGCGCAGTTTCGGATCGGACGGGTCCACTATGAAGACCAACGTTATAACGACGCCTTCGCTGCCTTTCAGGAGTTCATCGAAAGCCGAACCCATTCACCCCGTCTTGCGGCTGCCTATATCTATCTCGCCCATATCAGCCAAAAACGCCGGGATGGTGCAGGGGCATTGGAAGCCTATAACGATGCAATGAACTTGGTAAGTGGTAGTCCGATCCAGGCAGGAATGGTGGTTGATGAAGCTCATGATCTCGGCTTTCAAGAAAAAGATTCGACGGCTATTATTCGACGCATCAATGAACTCAAGAAAAGAGTCCGTGTGAAGTAGGAAAATCAACGAATCGACAAATCTTGCAAAGCGGAGAACGGAAGCGTTTCGGAAGCGTGGAATCATTGTATTCGATGTACCCCACCTTACCATCTCATCATAAAATAAAGTCATATCCGTTCCATCAACTCAAGTCCTAATTGATAACCATTGATATTTTTCCATTGACAGGATCGTTAATTTGTGATTAAATGAAAACGGCTTCGCGGCAATCAGTGATGAATCCGAAAAAGATTACAAGCTGAAAGGAGTATGCGGTGTTGCTCGATCGCCGAAGGACCTCGCTGAAAGCTCCGCTGATTGGATTGCAGCATATCAGAATCAGGAGTTTCCGGATAGGCACTAAACGCGACGGTTGCTACGCCGAGATTTCTTATGAGTGAAACCATCCAAACGAGTACCGCACGGGTCGCTGATCCGTGTGTAATGATCATCTTCGGTGCTTCTGGGGACTTGACAAAACGCAAACTGGTGCCAGCGCTATATAACCTGGTGCGTCACGGGCTGTTAAGCAAAAACTTTGCAGTCGTTGGCTTTGCGCGCCGAGAAATAGACCACGATGAGTTTCGTCACCGGATGACAGAGGCAATTCAGGAATTCGGCACGACTGAGTTCGATTCGTCACTCTGGGACCAACTCGAGAGCCGAATTTACTATCTGCAGGGAAACCTAGATAGTCTACCGGATTACAGCCGGCTTGCAGAATTGCTCAAGCAGGTAGATGAGGAATGCGGCACGCGGGGAAACTACCTCTACTATCTCTCTACGCCACCAAGTTTCTTCGATAAGATTTCGAGTAATCTGGGCGCCGTTGGGCTTGCGAAAAGTGAAGCGGACAGCACATGGCGGCGCATTATCGTTGAAAAGCCGTTTGGGCACGACCTGGATTCTGCGATTGAATTAAACCATCGATTGCTCACGGCCTTCGATGAGGAGCAGATCTACCGGATCGATCATTATCTGGGGAAAGAGACGGTTCAGAACATCTTGGTCTTTCGCTTTGCTAATGGTATCTTTGAACCCATCTGGGACCGGCGCTATATTGATCATGTGCAAATTATGGTTGCTGAGAGCATCGGCATCGAAGGACGCGGCGCGTATTACGAAGAGTCGGGAGTACTGCGCGATATGATTCAGAACCACATGTTCCAGGTGCTGTCATTGGTGGCGATGGAACCGCCGATCTCTTTCGAGGCAGATGCGGTACGAAATGAGAAGGTCAAAGTGTTGAACGCCATTCGCCCGATGCAACCTGAAGAGATCATCCGTCACACAGTGCGCGGACAGTACGGCGAAGGCTTGGTGAGTGGCGATCGACTTCCTGGATACCGTGGCGAACCGAATGTTTCCCCCACTTCGACGCGAGAGACTTATGCAGCACTGCGGCTCTTTGTGGAAAACTGGCGGTGGGCGGGTGTTCCATTCTACCTGAGATCCGGCAAGGCGCTGGCCAAGCGTGATACACAGGTCATGATCCAGTTCCGCCGCGTGCCGCATCTGCTGTTCCGTGGGAGCGCAGCGGAAGAGCTTGAGGCAAATCGGCTCATCATCCATATCCAACCGGACGAACTGATTACAATCCGTTTTCAGGCGAAAGTACCAGGCCCAGCCGTCCATTTAACCCCGGTGAATATGGAATTTCGATATAAAGACCTCGCGGAGAGTAGCCCCGCGACTGGATATGAAACCTTACTCTACGACTGCATGAATGGCGATTCCACACAGTTCCATCGGGCGGACATGGTTGAGGCCGCATGGGAGATTGCGACCCCGATTCTGGATGTCTGGGAAGCCTTACGCCCCCGTGATTTTCCAAACTATGCAGCAGGGACATGGGGGCCTCGCAGTGCTGATGCCCTGATTGAAGGAGATGGACGTAGCTGGCTTAATCCTAGCCTCTGAGCCCTCCCCCCAATCGAACAGAGCAAATGATGAAATATGTGCCGTGAAGGCGTACTGCGTGGGTGGCAATTTCGTCATTGATCAATCGGAGACCAACGGAAATCTATCTATGTCAAACGAAAAAGAAACACAAGAATCAACGCAGGAACCGCAAGGCCTACATGAGCCATCCACAGATTCGATGTCACAATGGCGCAAGTGGGGCCCCTACGTCAGTGAGCGATCATGGGGAACTGTGCGGGAGGATTATAGTTCTGACGGGGCAGCGTGGGATTTTCTGCCGCACGACCTCGCGCGTTCAAAAGCTTACCGCTGGGGCGAGGATGGATTGGCGGGGTGGTGTGATCGCTACCAAATTCTTGTCTTTGCGCTTGCCCTTTGGAACGGCCGCGACCCGATCCTGAAAGAGCGCCTGTTCGGACTGACCCCCAATGAAGCCAATCACGGTGAGGATGTCAAGGAGTATTATTTTTACCTCGATGGGACGCCGGACCACGCCTACATGAAATACCTCTACAAGTATCCGCAGGCTGAATATCCCTACGCCAAACTGATCGAGGAGAATCGCCAGCGCGGAGGCACAGACCCAGAATATGAACTACTCGACACCGGGATTTTTGACGAAGACCGTTACTTTGATGTGTTCGTCGAATATGCAAAAGCCAATCCCGAAGACACCTGTGTCCGCATTGAGGTGTTCAACCGGGGACCTGAGGACGCCCCCATCCACATCCTGCCGCATCTGTGGTTCCGCAATACGTGGGCGTGGGGGCCGGAGCCGAAATCTGAACCGTCCATTTCCGTCGGACCGAGCGACGCCGACTATGTTAGCGTCATGGCCGATGATGCCGACGCGCCTCCGCTAACCAGTCTGCCATTCGAGTATCGGCTTGGCAAACGCTATCTTTACGGTCAAAGGGGTGCACAGCCGCTTTTCACCAGCAATGAAACCCATGCGGAACGTGTATTCGGCCCATCGATGCAGAGTCGCACACCTCATGTGAAGGATGCTTTTCACCGTCACATTATCAACGGCGAGGATTGCGTCAATCCCGATCGGGTCGGCACAAAAGCCTGCCTGCATTATGCCAACCTCAACGTACCCGCAGGCGAATCGGTCGTTATTCGCCTGCGCTTGACGGACGCCCTGTCGGAAGATCCGGTTGCAGAGGTCGATGGAATTGTCGCAAAACAGCGTGCTAAGGCCGATGAATTCTACAAATCGATACATCCCCCCAAAGCAACCGAAGACGAGTGTCGCATTCAGCGACAAGCATTTGCGGGAATGCTCTGGACTAAGCAGATTTACCTCTTCGACGTGCGCGCTTGGCTTGAGGGCGACAACGAGAATTGGCCCCCGCCGGAGTCACACAGTACCATCCGTAATGTTCACTGGCGTCACCTCAACTCGATGCGCATCCTCTCGATGCCTGATAAATGGGAGTACCCGTGGTTTGCGGCGTGGGATCTCGCATTTCATGCCATCACGCTGGTGCTGATCGATCCGGAGTTTGCCAAGCAGCAACTCTGGCTGATGCTATTTGAGCAATTCCAGCATCCAAGCGGACAGATTCCGGCTTACGAATGGGAGTTTTCCGATCTCAATCCACCGGTGCATGCGTGGGCAGTCTGGCGCGTTTACAACATGGATCGTGTTCGCTCCGGCAAAGCGGATCGGCTGTTTCTGGAGCGTTGCTTTCACAAATTGCTTATCAACTTTACGTGGTGGGTCAATAAAGTGGACAGCGAGGGAAACAACGTCTTTGAGGGAGGATTTCTTGGCCTGGACAATATTACTGTGATTGACCGAAGCCACGAGATACCGGGCGGCGCGACGTTGGAACAGTCTGATGCGACCGGGTGGATGGGGATGTTTTGCCAAAACATGATGCGCATCGCACTTGAACTGGCAAAAGAGAATCCCGCCTATGAATCACTCGCTACGAAGTTCCTGGAACACTATGTCTACATCGGTGCTGCGATGAAGCAGATGGGAGACCGCAACTATCAACTGTGGGACGAAGCCGACGGCTTCTTCTACGATGTCCTGCGATACCCAAATGGCGACTTCCACAAGTTTCGGGTGCGCTCTCTGGTTGGGCTGATCCCGCTCTACGCAATTGAACGACTGGAGGAGAACTGGATTGAGCCCTTTGAAGTGTTCCGCGCCGATTTGCACTGGCTCCTTGATAATCGACAAGATCTCGTCCAGCAGGGCGTAACTACCCTTGAACATGACAATGAAATCGTACACGTCCTCGCTATCATAAATCCGGAACAGATGCATGGGCTACTCAACTACCTGTGGGATACGAATGAATTCCGCTCCGACTATGGATTGCGCAGCCTGTCAAAATATCATGAGAAGCAGCCATTCGTCTTTGGCGATAATGTCGTGCGCTACGAACCCGCAGAATCTTTCGAAATGCTTAAGGGTGGTAATTCCAACTGGCGCGGCCCTGTGTGGTTCCCCACGAGCTTTCTGATGATTGAATCGATTCGCAAATTGGGCAAAGCCTATGGCAGTGCCTTTACTATTGAAGGCGCCGCGGATGGTGGAAAGCCAGTATCACTTGACGAACTGGCGCGAGGCTTTGCAAATTCCCTCATTCGCCTATTTACCCGCGATGCTTCGGGTAGACGTCCAATCTACGGGGACATTCAGAAATTTCAAGAAGATCCGCATTGGCGTGATTATATCCTCTTTTATGAATATTTTCATGGCGATACCGGCAAAGGACTTGGTGCATCGCATCAGACCGGCTGGACGGGATTGGTCGCCAATCTCATTGACGAGTGGCGGCGCTGATAGCCCAGACGATTGCCGTTTCGTTTATCGCTATCAGTAAAAGTGTGAATGAAAGGAAACGAGTCCATGACTTCATCAGGTATTCATTGGCTTACAAGCAGGCACGACGCATTCTGTTTCATTCACAAATTCCTAATGCACCCAAAGGAGAAAATTCATGGCAACAACTAAAAAAAAGACCGCTGCCAAAACCTTGACAGTTGACATCGGAGGCAGTGGCGTTAAGGTAATGGTCTTGGACGAAAAAGGAAATTCCGTGACAGAGCGTGCGCGTGTTCCAACGCCGCAGCCTGCGAAGCCAGACGCTGTTCTCGCGGCAATCGTCAAGTTAGCCAAAGGGCAGGGGGATTTTGACCGCGTATCGGTGGGCTTTCCTGGCGTGGTACGCCGAGGCGTAACGGAAACAGCGGCGAACCTGAATGCCGATTGGATCGGTTTTGATCTGGCAAAAGCCTTGTCCCAAAGCCTCGGCAAGCCGGTGCGTGTTGCCAATGATGCTGACATCCAGGGGTTCGGTGCGATTTCTGGCCGCGGTGTCGAATTGGTTGTCACACTCGGTACCGGCTTCGGATCGGCACTGTTTGTCGATGGCAGACTGGTGCCAAACCTAGAAGCCGCCCACCATCAATTCCGTCGCAACCAGACCTACGAACAGCGGTTGGGGCGTGCCGCTCTGGATAAAGCCGGAAAAAAGAAGTGGAATCGGCGTCTGACAAAGGCGATTGCGGCGCTGCAGTACCTGTTCAACTACGATACGCTTTACATCGGCGGCGGCAATGCCAAGAAGATTAACATCGATCTTCCGCCCAACGTCAAAACCGTTCCCAACGTGGCCGGCTTATTGGGCGGCATTGCTCTGTGGCGCGATTAGGACTGTATAAGGAATAGGGTTCGGCTGTAGCACCTTTGACACGGTCTTGTGCCACCGTTGCTACATGTGACCCGGTGTCATTTTCCCTGTTCCTATCAGATTCGGGTTATTTCGTGGATTAATTCCGGCATCTAAATTGCGATGAACATCGTTATCTACTTAATGTAATTAAGAATGGCAAGATTACTGCAACATGATAAAATCGATAATTTCCATTCCTTATAGGAGGCATAACGATGTGTCGTTTTCAATTATACCAAAAAACGCTCGCCGGCAAATCCCCGAATTATCGAGAAGATCTGATTAAAACGCTTCGAGGGTGCCGTCACGATAATTCTCTCTCTCGACTGGAAGCAGCCAGATCTACGCTGTTCAACTTGAAAACAAAATTAGACCACGAACAGGTGCCGGATCTCCGTGCCGCGATTAAACAAGCCATTGATCAATTGGAAGCGACACCGAAGTTATCCTAGACATCAGATTCACTTGAAGGCATCACACATTATCGTGTGGTGCCTTTTTGGGGTTCCTCCGCTTAACATTGGCCATTTCAATGTGGCAGGATTGTCCCGAGCGGAAGCGGGGGTGGGCCAGTCCCCAAACTCAGAAAGGAGATCAGAATGGCTATTTTTTTACATACGCGCGTTCGAGTCAGTGATCTGGATCGATCAGTCAAATGGTATTGCGATCATTTAGGCTTTGTAGTAAAAAGTCGAAGCGATCGATCTCCGGCAGGCAACCAGATTGTCCATCTGGAACTGCCAGGGAACGTCACTACGCTAGAGTTGACCTACTCGCCCGACTACGAGCTGGATGTTCCTGAAGATCTGATGCACTTCGCCATTGGCGTGACAGATCTCGTCGCTTGCTGCGACAAACTGGAGAAAGCGGGACTTGAAATCTGGCCCGACGGCTGGCGAGAGCAATTCACATCGGGCGGCATGAAGATGGCTTTCATTACCGATCCAGATGGCTACGAAGTGGAATTGCTGGAAGATATTGACGAGATTCTGAAGGGGCTGAGCGCATAAGCCCATCATTTACTTCAGAATGAAGTCCTCCATCCGCAGGGAGTACCCGCGAATCTGGCCATTGGGCGCGTCATCGACGATGTAGTTGACGATATAGATCTCGCCATCCTCGAACTGCACCCAGCCGGAGTAGCCGAGGTCGCTCACCGGAGAGCGGTCGAAGTCGATAGGCAAGATGCGCGTCTGAGCGTCTTGGTAGCTGCCAGCCAACGTCGAATCCCTATCCGTAAGGGCCGCGAAGAAATTCTGCGTGCGGGTTCCCCATCCCCCTTTGCCGCCCTGAATGAAGCGATAGGTAATCAGGATGTGTCCGTCCTGCAGAAATCCAGAAACGGGCCGGTGGCAACCGGGTAGTGGAAACGGAATCAGATCGCCCCAGCTTTCGCCGCAATCGGAAGAAATCGCTTTGTAGCACGGCCAGCCCATCCCCGAGTTTTCGCGAAAGAAGGCGACCAACTTCGCCTCAACCGGTAGGATCGAGACCTCGCAGAGATTTAACCCTTCCTTTTTGCCGACGATCACCGGATCACTCCAGGTCGCACCTTGATCATCCGAGTACCATAGCCGCTGCACGAGGTAGCCAAATCCTTCCCCCTTCTCATGACACGATACTATCCACCGGTCATTGTCGAGTTCGAGCAGTTTATCAGGGACGATACCCTGCGCAGGTGTCTCAACCGGACGCCCCCATGTCATGCCTTCGTCTTCACTGAAAAATAGATAGTTACGACCACCACGTTCTCCCTTGCCAAAGATTCTGTCAGCGATTGCGGCCAGCCGCCCGTCCTTGAGCATCATGATGCGGGCAGAGTTCCAATACGGCAACCCTTTTGTCCCTTCAGTCAAGGGACGCTTCTTGCTCCACGTCCGACCTCGGTCAATGGAATCGGTCAACATGATACGCGTGTACGAGCGATCCCCGTGGTGGGTACACTCAGAGAAGATGCAGATCAGCTTGCCGGATGGCGTCAGAGTCACGTCCGGCCAGGCTTCGTAAATATTGTCGTCACGGCTAACAGTGAATTTCTCGATCATTATTCGACTCCCTTTCTGTGTGGAACTGATTCGTTCCCATGTTGACATGTCAAGAACTTCAACTATTTTTCTGTTGCACGAAGATTCAATACAGGTTAAAATAAGCCGCCGATGGTTTCAAAAACGGAATAGCGGAGCATGTCAAGACCTCATGTCGCCCGGTGCTGACATATTAGGCAAAGAAATTGAGAATTGAAAATTGAAGATTCATTCAATCGTCAATAGAAAATATTCAATGCTCCTTGAGCGTCTCCCACGATGTGAATCGGTGAGATTGGATTCGGATGACAGCGACTTGCTACCGGCGCCTTGTTCAGAGGTGTTCTATCCATGATAAAGCTGATACTCCTGTTTATACTGTTGGTTGCGGTATTTGCGACCTTACTCTCCCTGACGGGACGCCAGCCAGTAACCCCACCCGCTGCATCACAGATTGTGCGTTATTCGCCCTCTGCAATCCCCGCACGACCAGCGAATCGCGCAGAGCGTTTCGACTTCATTGCTTATGGAGATACACGCGATGGGCATGATATCCATCGAACGCTCATTAAACACATGATTGCCCTGAATCCGGATCTTGTGATTCACACCGGCGATCTTGTGAGCAAAGGGCGGAAAGATGATGAATGGGATACGTTTTTTGAAGTGATTGATCCTTTAGCGCAGAAGGTGCCATACTACACAATCCGCGGCAATCATGATCGGGGGCGGCACAATTATGAGAAACGCTTTGCCCCTCCGAACGATTCGGGGACCGATCGCTACTACGCCTTCGATCACAAGAATGTCCATTTTATCGCGCTGGACACAAATCAGTCAATTGGAAAAATGAGTCCGCAACGGTATTGGCTTGAGAAGAATCTCTCATCGACAGATAAACCACATGTTGTCGCCTTTTTTCATCATCCCCCTTTTGGGGTTACGAAGGGGCGGGGTGATAACAAACGGGTTAAGAACGCTTTCCACGATCTGTTTGTTAGGCACAGTGTCAACCTTGTGGTCTCGGGACACGACCACTTATATTATCGCACACAACGGAATGGTATTACGTACATCACAACAGGCGGCGGCGGTGCACCACTCTATGATGTGGATAATATGCTGCCCCAACTTCCCAGTGATACCTGGGGCAAATATCACCATGTTGTCCATTTCACTGTAACCGGTGGGTTGATCAAAGGAACCGTGATTGACATTGATGGCAAGGTCAAGGATTCTTTTACAGTCACGACACGTAGAGGTGCGAAGCTTGGTCCACGAAATTGAGTATTCCGGTCGCATCCCTGTGGCGTTGGCTGACGAAGAAAGCACCGGATTGCCCTCGCTTGCGGAAAATGGTGGTATCAGTCGCGAGTGTGGGAGGTCTTCGGCGTTTGAACGACGATTTCCGTAAATGGCGAATATCTTGCAATATGCTCTTACCGTCAAGTGATGGGGAGCCGTCATACGAAATTGGAAACGAGACGGGAGGATAACGATGTTTGGGTCTACGGTCCGAGAGAGAATAAAAATGAGTGTCATTCTCAAAAAAGCAGTATGGACATGTAGCATTCTGCTTTTCGCCTCATCTTTAGCAGGATTTCCTGCGGATACATCTGAAAAAGTTGATATAGAGAAGATTATACGAGAGCGCGTCGATAATGGCTGGAGTGTTGGAACCGTTGTTGGTCTTATTGATTCAAATGGCCCAAGGTTTTACAGCTACGGTAAATTATCACACGGCGGTGATCAGCCGGTTGATGAAAATACGATTTATGAGATTGGATCTGTAACGAAGGTATTTACCTCTTTGCTATTGGCAGATATGGTCGAAAAAGGGGAACTGCGTTTAGATGATCCGATTGAAAAGTTCCTTCCTGATACGGTCAAGGTTCCAATGTACGATGGCAAAAAAATCACCCTTGAACACCTGGCGACGCACACTTCGGGCTTACCGCGCATGCCAGACAACTTAACGCCCAAGAATGCAAGGAACCCATACGCGGACTATACCGTTGAGCAGATGTACGATTTTCTTTCCAACTATACCCTTGAGATAGATATTGGCAGCATAACCGAATATTCCAATTTTGGCGCAGGCTTGCTCGGGCATATTCTCGCGAGAAAGGCGGGTATGAGCTATGAGCAGCTTGTTGTGGATGGGATCTGTAATGAACTCAAAATGGACGATACACGGATAACGCTGTCGCCTGCACAAGAAAAGCGTTTCGCTAAAGGGCACATGGGAGAAGCTGAGATGCCCAACTGGGATTTTCTCGCCCTTGCCGGAGCAGGTGCATTGCGTTCCTCAGCCCAGGATATGCTTAAATTCTTAGCCGCCAATCTGGGGCTCAACAAAACAGAATTGTACCCGGCGATGCAAAATACCCACAAAGCGCGTCATGAAGCGGAATCCCCCGACATGAAAATCGCGCTCGGTTGGCATGTTTCTACCAAGTATGATACAGAAATTATATGGCACAATGGCGGAACGGGTGGCTACAAGAGTTTTATCGGGTTTCACCCAAAGAAAAAGATCGGTGTCGTTGTGCTATCTAATTCCACACAAAGCATCGATGATATTGGTTACCATTTACTGGATGGGCGGTATGAACTTGAAGCGGTTAGGAAGACGGCTAAAATCGCGCCCGAAATCTTTGAAAAGTATGTTGGCAAATATGAACTTCAACCCGGCGTGATCTTTTATGTGACGATGGAAGATGATAAATTAATGGTCCAACTCACAGGTCAAGAGAAGATTCAGGTCTTTCCGGAATCTGAAGATAAATTCTTCTCTAAAATCGTCGATGCGCAGATTACTTTCCTCAAAGATAACAATGGAAACGTCGATCGGCTCATGTTGCATCAGGGCGGCAGAGAGCTTATCGCCCACAAGATGGGCTTTCTCGGTGATTATTAACATCAATCGGATTGATGAGATACTCAGGGGGGAACGAAGCTGAAGAAGCTCGAACAAGAAGGAGGAATACCGCACTTGCACAATAACCTGTTTCAAAGGGACCTTGTCGTGTGCGGCAAATTTATGCCGAATCAACCTGTAGTCACGATTGAGAAATGGTTCACTGATGGGTGGAAACTGTACAAGAAGAATCCATTTACTTTTTTCTTTGCAAGCGTTCTGGCAGCTTTGATCTGTATTCCACCGCTGTTTATCTTTTTCGCCCCTCCACTCTACGCCGGTCTGTATTACATGGCGTTAAAGTCAATGCGCCGCGAAGACCCACGCATTCGTGACATCTTCAAGGGATTTGGTCGGTATTGGGGCGCATTCTTTTTATGGCTGATATTTGCTCTGTCGATCTTTCTGCTTGCCGCAACCGGAGTTGGAATTCTGTTCGTTCCGCTAGTTTGGGCGGTTTCAATGTTGGCATTTCCACTATTAATCGACGAAGAACAGACTTTCGGCGCCGCCTTTGGAGCAGCGTTCAAAACTGTGTTTAGGTTTACATGGAAAGACTGGTGGGGGTCATTGAAGAATTGGGGACGGTTTTGGCTGTATGGATTGACGTTGACCCTCATCTCGTTCCTGGGCATCGTTGGATGCTTCATCGGTATATTTATCACCCTTCCACTTACAGTCTGTGTTCAAGTGATCGCCTATCGCGAAATCTTCAAGCCGGAAGAGGCGTTTCAATTAGAAACCGCCGAACCGTGGCAAAGATCTCCTTTCAAACTCAAAACCAAATACATCGGCCCCATCTCGCGCGTCCGTGAACTCCGGGATCGAATCTTTGAAGCGATCGAATCGGCGAACGAAAATGTCAGAACGCTGATGGAAAGTTCCATCGAACACATCGATAGCGTTTTTGCAAAAGCTGCCAACCTCATTTACCGCCTGCAACAGATCGATGACTATTTGCAGACGACCGATTTGCAAAAGCTGCATGCCGAAAAAACAGACATCACCCGGAAGCTGGCCGAAGCGCCGAACACAGCCGTGTATTCTCAATATAGCGAAGCGCTGGCAACCCTTGAGGAGCGGATTGAGAACCATGAGCGGATCGAGGAATTGGCGGCACAGATTAATGCACAGTTGACGACGATCCGAGTATCGCTGGATAACACCTACGCCAAGATCATTCGCATCAAAACAGCCGAGATCAGCAATGCGCGCTTTGCCAGCGATGATGTCTCGAAAGAATTGCGAAATCTACAGAT
>JAPUIP010000902.1 GCA_027296925.1 Candidatus Poribacteria bacterium
AAACGTGATAAGCCAATTATCGACCCTGTAGGACCTGCGCTCCGCTATAACTCCGTCCTGTGCATAGCGAATTATTAATTCGCCATGCACAGGACGCCACCGAAAGAGTCCATTCTATTGGATCTCGGAAGCTACCATAAGTGCTAGAAATTCAAGAGACTTCGGTCAGACGACCTCACCATAAAAATCGCTGGATCAGGACAGCCACATTCATAGATAATCTCGCGGGATTCAAAGAACCCGTTTAAATATCGTTTTCAGGAGGTTTTCCGTCCCATCCATAGACTTCGCGGGCCCGTTCCGGTGATATTTTTTCATCGGCAACGTCTATCCGAATGGTTTCCGGGTCGCGCTCGTCGACGGGGCCATAGCCACCGGCACCCGTTGTATGAATGCAGAGCGTCTCACCCGACTTGGCACGCTGAAAATCTTTGCTCTTCATCGGCCTCGGCCCATCGGGTGTGTCGATGAAAAATTTATTTCCAATTCCGCTTCCCCCCTCTTTGATGCCCCACGGCTTGAACTTTACCCGATCGGAAATCGAGGTGGTCGTCACGTCAGTGAGAAAAGTCACCTCACGCTTGATGCCGATCCCGCCCCGAAACTTACCCGGCCCTTCACTGTCCGGCCGAAGCGCGTAGCAGCGATACCTGACCGGATAATTAAGCTCCATTTCTTCGACCGGTGTGTTTTTCGTGTTTGAAACCGAATGCACCCCATCCATTCCATCCTTGTCGTAGCGCGCACCAAAACCGCCTCCCGTGGTCTCATAATAAGCATAATTGCCGCCATCCGGCCTAGGGCCTCCAAAAGAAAATTGGTTCAATGCGCCATTGCTTCCGGCGGGGATACTTTTCGGCATTGCGTCTTTGAGCGCACGGCAAACCACATCGATCCCCCGGCGAGAGATTTC
The DNA here is from genome assembly GCA_027296925.1 of Candidatus Poribacteria bacterium. Taxonomy (GTDB): domain Bacteria; phylum Poribacteria; class WGA-4E; order WGA-4E; family PCPOR2b; genus JAPUIP01. The sequence continues at coordinate 914 of JAPUIP010000902.1, forward strand.
CCAGCCCGCGGCGCACGCCGCCGGAAAACTAGCATTTAGCGCTGTGCCCTTGGGAATTTTCAAATGAAGAGGCCGGTAACATCCCTCATTTTGTGGAATGTCGGGATCCGTGATGCAACGCATGGTGTACATTACGAGTGACATGGTCATGTAGTAAGTCGCGTTACAAGGCCCCAGACGCTGCTTGTCTGTCCCTTCAAAATCGAACGTGATCTCGTCATCTTTCTTCGTGATTTTACAATACAGACGAATGGGCTCGTCGGTCGAACCGTCGTCATCCATGAAGTCCTCGCCCTCGTACACCCCATCGGGGATTTTTCGGATCTCCGCGCGCATACGCCGCTCGCAGTATGCAACAAGCGCATCGCAATAACGATTGAATTCATCGAAACCATAGCGATCAATGAGTTCGTTAACGCGGTGCATGGCCGTGTTGTTCGCAGCGATTTGCGCGGCGAGATCTCCTTTGCGCTCCTCCGGCGTGCGTACGTTCGCGAGGATTATTTTCTGAATGTCAGGAACCACCTTTCCCTTTCTCATGTACATGACGGAAGGGATGCGAATTCCCTCTTGAAATATCTCCGTCGCCGTCCCGCTCATGCTTCCCGGAGACATCCCACCCACATCGCTGTGGTGCGCCAGGTTCCCGACAAAACCCCAGAGCCTGTCTTTATAAAAGTGAGGCGATATCAGAATAATGTCCGGTAAGTGCGTCCCCCCGCGGTACGGATCATTCACGAGGATGCCGTCACCGGGCTCAAGACTGTCGATGTCGTGCTCCTCCATCGTCTTCTTGATGATGAAGGGAAATGCCCCCAGGTGGCCGATCTGGTGCGCCGTCTGGGCAAGCATTTCAAGTTTTAGATTGAATAGTGAGCAAGTGTAATCTTCGCGTGTTTTGATATTGGGAGAATAAGAGGATTTCTTCAGCACTAACCCCATCTCATCCGTGATGGCGACCAGCGAGTTTTTAATAATTTCAATCATTGCCGAGCTGATGTCCGCCCGGTTGTTTAGCGCAACCATCTCAAAACTCCTCCCAAGCTATTTCACCTGCGTGAGCAATATATGACCACTCTCGTCCGTCGCACCTGCCCAACCGGCCGGAATGAGCGCTGTGGCAAACGCATCGTAGATGATCGAAGGGCCTTCGACCTTATCCCCCGCGAAGAGGCCGGCTCGATCGATCTGCCAGTAAGCTGTTTTTTTTCCATCTGACGAAAGAACGAAAACCTCGCGGGCTACCACCCCACCGCTCGCGGCAGATTTGAGAACTCCACTCGGCTTCGAGGTGAGGCCAAAAGCTGATATCCGCAAATTGACAAATTCGACTGGTTCATCCGGGTCGCAAAATCCATAAGTAAACTCGTGTTTCCGGTGAAAGTCGTTGATGATTTCCGCAACCGAGAAGAGGTCTCCGTTCCGAGTGGCGTTAACGTTGATCTCAAAGGACTGTCCCACGTATCGCAGGTCCACCGAGCGCTCGATTTGCACATCCCGGGCGGGAAAATCGGCCAGGCGCTCATGGCCGAGCCTTTCGAGTTGGTTGAAACCGTTATTAATATCGTCCTGAATTACATCGGTGCTCCGCCGGATGAGCGCCCGTGAGAAATCGTAGCGGTAGTCCGCCAGGGAAGCGCCCAATGCCGAAAGAACTCCCGCCGCATTGGGCAGGAGAACCTGCACCACAGATAATTCTTCGGCTACGGCACATGCATGAAGCTGCCCGGCTCCGCCGAAGGGGAGCAGAGTGAAATCCGAAGCATCAAACCCCCGCGTCAGGCAAACGGCGCGGATCTCCTTGGCGAGACTGTGATTCAGAACCTGTAGCGCCGCTACTGCGGTTTCGGCCGGCTCTAGGCCGACCTCTGAGCCCACTTTTCGCAGCGCTTCTGTTCCCGCCTCCGGGCGGAATGGAATGCCTTTCTCCTTGAAAAATTCGGTCTGGAGACTGCCCACCTCCATGTGTGCGTCAGTGCTGGTGGGCTCTTCCCCGCCGAATCCATAGCAGGCCGGGCCAGGATTGCTCCCCGCGCTGTGCGGGCCCACCCGGAGACCGCCGCCGCTGTCTACCCAGATGACACTTCCTCCGCCAGCGCCCACGGTATGGACATCAATCATCGGAATACGAACCGGAAAGCCAGCAATCATCGCATCAACCGTCCACTCCGGCTTGCCTTCACGAATGAGGCAAATATCACTCGAAGTTCCTCCCATATCAAAGCTGATGCAGTCACCAAGGCTTTGGCGGACGGAGAGGAATGCCGCTGCCGTCACTCCGCCCGCCGGACCAGAGAGCGCCGTGCTGATGCACCGCTCGCTGAGGGCGTCCACTGTCCCGAGCCCACCGTTGGACTGGAGCAAGCGGAGCTGGGCGACAAGCCCCCGTTTATCCAAGGCTTCTTCGAGCTTGGCGGAGTAGTTTGTCAGGACCGGCGTGATAAAAGCGTTGGCAACTGTGGTACTTGTCCTCTCGAACTCCCGGTATTCAGGCAAAACGCGCGATGAGAGCGAAACCGCCAGATCGGGTCGTCGCTTGTGAAGCTCTTTAAGCAGTCGTTCCTCGTGGGCAGGATTCAAGAAAGAGAACAACAACGATACCGCCACTGCCTCAGGATTCGAGGCGAGTGTTTTTTCGATCACCTTTTCGTAGTCTTCGTCCGAGGGTTCCACCATCACGGAACCGTCCGACTGTACGCGTTCATGAAGCTCAAAGCGGCGGCGGCGGGGAGCGAGGGAAGGTGGCTTCTCTGCGCGCCAGTCGAAGAGGCTCGGTCGAATTTGACGGCCTATCTCGAGAACATCTCTAAACCCTTCGGTGGTAATGAGCGCCGTTCGCGCACCCCTCCGCTGGAGAAGGGAATTTGTCGCAATTGTCGTTCCGTGAAGGATGATTTTGATATTCTCGCTCGCTGCCCCCGTTTCCTCCAACGCGTGATCCAGCGCGCGAAGTACGCCTTCTGCTGGATTCGGATTGGAAGTAAGGACTTTAGTATGGTGGAATTCGCCGCTCTCCTCGTCGAGTAGGACAAGGTCTGTAAAGGTACCTCCTACATCAATCCCAATTCGATATGATGTCATTTTTTGATCCAATCTTTTTCAGATTTTCAACTAAATCCAAATCTCACCGATCACGTATCTACCTTTCAGTTGTAGCCTGTCCTGTGCATGGCGAAATAATAATTCACCATGCACAGGGAAAAAACAGGGAATCATCAGGGAAATTGAACCTTGATAAGCTTTCATCTCCGCATAATACTAATTTGCCACGCAAATCCTCCAGGGTTTCGTCTCGACATACCGCATTCTAAAAGATGATATGATTTCACTTGCTGCTGTATTCCACAAGACTCGATGATTTTGGCTTCCTCCCTGGCATTACGATTCAAACGCTTTCATCACCAACGAGCTCGCGTCGACCCACCCGGGCAGAACAGCTGTCTGAGGTCCGGGGGCGCCGCCTGCGAAGATAAGAATGAGATCATCCGGG
>JAPUIP010000903.1 GCA_027296925.1 Candidatus Poribacteria bacterium
GTCTTGATCATGACGGATAACCAGGGCACGTGGACGCTCGGTTGCTACGGTAACCCGGATATCCGCACGCCCAATATCGGCTGACAGGCGAGGGAATGCGCTTTGCCAACGCCTATTGTGTGAATTCGGTTTGCTCGCCCAGCCGAGCGACATTTCTTACCGGACTCATTCCCTCTCAACATGGTGTCCACTGTTTTCTGGGCGGCGAAAAGCCCGTCGCGCAGGTTGGTCCAGACGCGTACGACACGATACGGGAGTTCAGCAGTCTGCCCAAAATCCTGTTCGAAGCGGGATACACCTGCGGTCTGAGCGGCAAGTGGCACCTGGGAGACAGTCTTCGACCACACGGGGGGTTCAGTTACTGGTTCACCTAACCACGCAGCGGGACCCGCACATTCTATTTGGACGCCGGCGGTTTTATTGCGGATACGCCAGGAATTCGAGAGTTGAATCTTTTAGAAGTTGACTTGCGCCTGATGGACCGCTATTTTCCAGAGATACGTTCCCTTCAACAGGACTGTGCTCGAAACCCATGTACCCATCGCCATGAGGAAGGTTGTGCGGTAAAAGCCGCGCTAACGGACGGTCGTATTGTGAAGTCCCGGTATCAGAACTACCTTGAGTTACGATAAACAGAGGCGTTCAAATTAACTTTCTCACTTGGGCATCCGGTTATTGTGATTCATCAACGAAACACCTTAACTTTTGGTTGCGTGATTGAAGTTGCCGATTTGCTGATTCATGGTATTGAACAATGCTGAAACGTGGACCGTATTTACAGATGCAGGGACCGAATCAGATCGAAGTTTGTTGGCGGACTGATGCGTTTGTTTTAAGTGGTTCGGTTCATTTTGGAAATGTAGCAGGTCATCTGTCTCATACCGTTGATGCGCGGCAGATTCAAACCCCTTTTGGCGGTACAAAAGATTGGCGAGCGACTATCACTGGCGTTTTACCGAACCACAAATATTACTATTCTATTTGTGTTGATCGTCAGATTTTACATGACGGAGATCAAGAACAGTTCTTCTTTACTGCGCCGGAGATTGGTAAATCCCATCGAGTCAGATTCTGGTGTCTGGGAGATAGTGGGACAAATCGCGTGGGAACTGCAAATCCAGGTAAAGCGCGTCGGGCTCGTAATGGTTTCCGACGGTACAACAAACAGCCTATCAATGCAATGCTTATGATCGGTGACCATGCTTATAGTCATGGAAAAGATGAGCAGTATCAATCTGCATTTTTTGACCTGTACGCTGATGAGCTGTGCAAAACAGCGATTTTTCCATACGCCGGAAACCATGATTTGCTAAGCGATGATTTTTTCTATATTTTCCATGTGCCAAATAGAGGAGAATTTGGCGGTGTGCCGTCGCAACAAATGACTTATTATTCTTTTGATTATGCCAACATTCATTTCGTGATGCTTGACCTTTATAAACAGCCCTGGAGAACACTGGATACTCCCCAGATGCAATGGCTTGAACAGGACTTAGCTGCAACTTCGCAGGATTGGATTATAGTCGTTAACCACATTCCTGCTTTTTGTCACGGTAGATATAATTCGGACGAGATTGATTATTATAGGCCTATTCAGCAAACGGTGCTGCCGCTTTTGGACAAACATGGGGTTGACTTGCACTTGAGTGGTCACGACCATACATATCAGCGTTCGTACTTGATTGATGGACATTACGGTGCGAGTAATTCTTTTTCTCCGGAAAAACATATTAAATTTGATGGAGATGGCATAAACAAACCAATTTTTAAAAGGCATGGGGCTTACAGTGGTATTGTGCATGTGATTTCAGGCACAGCAGGTTCTTTTGCTTCGGCTGATGAAAGTGGACATCGGTCAGGAACTCTTGGTTATCCTGCGATGATAAAATTTGAAAATGGCGATGAAAATGGCAGAGGATTTCGACGGTTAGGTACTTTTCTTTTGACAATTGACGGACTTGAGCTTCGCGGAACCCAGATGGATGATGAGGGGCAGATTCTAGATGATTTTAGAATTTGCAAGGTTCGTTGATTATCAGGTGGTCCGAAGAACGGAGCGCAAACCTCACGCGCCCCACGCAGTTCTTCCTCCCACCCGAAGGGAAGGGATTATTAACCTTCCCCCAACGATAAGGCGAAAGATGGCTACTCAAGAAAGCGTCTTGGTTTCCACCGACCTTTTAGGCTTTCTGACGATTTATCTCTCGGTTCGATTCACGCTTTATTTGCGCCAAATTGAGGTTATCACACTTATTCTCCAACAACTATCATGTGTGCTGACCGACTCGGTCGAAAATTTGCGACATAAAATATCTCAGCGGCTGCCCAGTGTTGTATCCATTCACTCGTATTCTCCCCACGAGCTATTTGCCGTCGGAATCGCTCTGTTTCGCTCGTTTCCACCCAGATGCATAGATCGTAGTAGTGTGTCAACTCGGGTCGAGTCGAATAGACTCCTTCTACGATTATGATGTTTGTGGAGCTGACTTCAATGGTTTCTGCCAGTTCTTCTTTCACCCAATCATATCGCTGATAACGCGCTGTTTGTTGAGCCGTAAGGGGGAGTAAGACCTGTTGCTCAAGTCGTTGCCAATCAAAATACCGATAATATCCCTGCTCGGCAGAAAACGTTGCCCTAACCGCTTCATCCATCACGCGATAGAAGTCGTCTTTATGTACAACGACCGCGTCCGTTAGTTGTTCGTGTAATCTGTGGGAAAGAATGGATTTACCGGCACCACTACGCCCGTCAATTCCGACTAGATATGGACGTTTCGTGACGGCTTGTAATTCCTGTACAATTGAAGATATTGAGTTGAACATACTGAGTTGGGAGTGCCTGAATGGATCCTTGTGTCATACACGACCAGAGTTCAGTTGTCCGCGGAGTTTATCCCGAGTTGCGAGGGGCGGACGAGTACAGGTCCGCTACGCGAGACCAGGTTTCTTAATCCCGCAAACTTCTTAGTCCCGCACGGCGGGAGCGGGGCTCTGCCCCGATCCATCGGGGGCTCTCCCACCCCAAGGGGCATTTATTATTGGTTTCACAATGCAGAATACCTATATTCACAACTGACAATTTTTCCTACTATTCTGAATTCGCCAACAGCATCTTCCCTCCCGCTACCCCTATAGCAAAGACGGGAAACTGGACAACCGAAGAGGTGTTGATAATTAGGCGCGAAGGTCAAGTTGGTGCGCTTCACTCTCTGAGGCAGACGGCATGTGCTGTCCGAGGTGCACTGCTAGGAAAGAAGGGATTCGCTGTTCCAGCCAGTAGATTGGCCGCCACGGGCGGATGGTTGTGCGAGTTC
>JAPUIP010000904.1 GCA_027296925.1 Candidatus Poribacteria bacterium
AGAGTTGTAATGCTGACATTGTAATCCCGTTCAATCGCCCGAACCTGGTCGGCACAGCGCAGCATGCTGAAACGGTTCAAGCGCGGCAATGGCAGGAATAGCTGGCGATCGACCTCGATGAGATCTTCCATGTTCACGACCGTCATTTCGATGTTAGATTGATGCCGAAGAACTTCGTTATAAAACCCTGGCTTGGCAGATTTACGCAATGCCTCGGAGATGGGTTCAACTGTCTCACCCGTCAAATCCGAAAATCCCAATAGGTCGCGGAATCCCTCAAGAATACACTGCGAATAACCGGTTAGACGAGTCCATCGAAAGTATGGCTCGAAAATCTTCCATCGTTGTGCAAGCGGGAGTTGAGGCGTCAACGCCATCTGTCTTTCGTTTGCATCCATCCCCGCGGAAACCAAATCCGATTCGGCGTAGGCGTGTTTGAAGAAGGCAAGGGCATCGGGAGATTCCTTCAATCGTTGCACTTCGGGAATGATGTGGGAGTGGGAGTTGATGCAGGGAATTTTGGAGATTTCTTCGAATAGCTCGGTTGAAAGTATGTTTATCGGCATATTAGTTTTCCTTGAGGACGATGGATATCGTGTACAAATCTTTAAATCCATGTCACTCATATGTCAGACTCTTCTGCGTGACATAAAACCCCTCTCGCACAATTTTGAGACACGCTTGATTTTCTGCTACACGTTACTATCTGCCTGCAAACTGCTTCCCTAACACCTTTTCCAATGTATTGATGACCTTGGTATCGCTGCCAACATACAATATGATTAGCTTATCCTTCTTATAGAAATGTGGCGGACCGATCCAACTTACCAGATGAAGGCCGATTGAGCTTCCGTCAGGTGCAACGAGCAACGCCTCATCTTCAGCTTTTTTTTCGGTGGCATATTCAAAAACTTGTACATCATCGCCATCAACGGTTAGGATCTGAGCCGTTGGCGAAAAGAACGGTTGTAAGATTTCGTCACCCGTGCTCACCTCTGCTCGTTGCGCACGGAGCTGTTCGATAAAGGTAGTCAGGTCACTCAGCGGGACATCACGAGGCTTATCGTCGTCATCATCTCCATTATCAAATATTGAACCGCCGTTATCGTCGTCGTCATCATCATCATCGCCACAACCGACCGAACTGATGAAAAATACAACAGCGATTGCTAAGGATAGCACAAAGAAGATCTGGTAAAAGGCATGTTTTTTCGGATTCATATTGTTTCTCCAAAGCTCTCCGTCAGATGCGGAGTTTGATTAAGTTACGTCATAACCCACGCCGTCAACACCCAGAATACGCCTCACCTGCTCTACCGGGGGATCTCCGCAACTCATTTTTGTTTGTCGTCTATGACTCTGGTGGTTTAATGATTGTCATTTTGTGATTGCCAACCGGCCAACGGCTCGTGAGGTGACGTTCCCCGACAAAGAACTTCTCGTCTGCCAATCTTTTTCCAACTCTCCTTCGGGGTAGTGCTATACATGTCATGCTGGGCGCATAGAACAAATGGGGGAGGTCCCGAAACGGTCAAGAATTTCATCCATTCACGTCCCCAAACCGATGAAATGCATGCCATTTTGGGCGAAATTCGATGCGCGTAAAACCACAAATCGCCGCCTCCCCTAACTAATCTATGCGCCCTGTCATGCTTTGTCGATATTGTAGTGGCAAATGAAATACTTGATAGCGCCGATGTGATTTGCAAGCTTTTTGGAAAAGGAGAGAGACTTTCTGAGCAACGAAACATCTTTTGTCTTTTGGTACAATTAAATCGCTCGATGTGGTTGGTAATCCCAAAGCTTTTTGACCATTCGATGCTGTTTCTCTTCAATGACCCCCTCATAGGGGAGATGCAACCATGTCGCACGGCATCCCAATGTGGCCAAACCCCTTCTCCTTCCTGAAATGGATACTTCCGATGCTGCGTTAGAGGCGCTTTCCTCCGGCGAATCCATTGTATTCGTCCAGGAACCACTCGGCTTGTTTCGTCATAAAGATCCCGACATCTTCCCCCTTGAAGGCGAAAGATATCCGCAGCCCTCCCAGGTAAATATCCGTGATGTAGACCTCCATGTTGAGCGTCTGCTCGTCGATCCACGCGGCCGAGGCCAGGCAATCGTATTCGATGCCCGGTACCTTGCCGATCTGTTCGCCGAAGTAGTTGCGTTGAGGGAACTTGCCGGACAGCACGCGCCCGATACCGAACCGCAGCACATTGTCGCCCTGACCGTTGGTGTACTCCCACGTGCCCCAATCCCCTTTGAAGGACAGGCGCATCCGCGTGATTCCCATCGGGTTGTCTTCCAAAGCATACCAGGCTCCGTTGACTTCCGAAGTTGCCCGCGCGTCAGGGTTGCCAGGGATCGGCAGGACGGTGAGCCGCTCGATCTTATCAGAGAGCTGTGCGTGGGCGTCGCGGTTCTCCCCAAGCGGTGCGTCTGAAAGGTGGGGGTAGAGTTCCTCGTACATCACGGCAGGAATGGCGCTGGTTGCCGGTGCGCCCTGTGTGTCGGCGATGCAGGCGAACAGAAACTCCCTGTCGGGAAAACAGATGGCGTACTGACTGCCCATCCCGCGGAAGGAGAATCCGTTCTCTTTGTCGCGCCAGATCTGATATCCATACCCGCAGTTTCCCCGGATGGTGTTGTCGATTTGCCTACAGGTCGCGGCGCGCACGTACGCCTCCGGGAGGACCCTTTCTTCGCCCCACATGCCGCCGTTCATACAGGCGAGTGCGACTCTGGCCAGATCGCGAAGCGTACAGATGACCCCCGATCCGCCCCACGATACACCCTCGGGCGTGCGCACGCACCATCCGTCAGCGGAGAATCCGATTCGGTCCAGGAAACGCGGGCGCATGTAATCCAGAAAGGGCATACCCGCGAGTCGCTCGACCGTGGCCGTGAGCACGACGGTTGCCGCGGTATCGTACGAGAAGATCGTTCCGGGAGGATGCGAGGGGGGCCGGTTGAAGAAGGTCCACACCCAATCAGGATCGTCGCGTGTATAGGAGGTTTTACAATGGGCGGTCGACATCGTCAACAGGTCTCGGACGGTCGAGGCGGTCAGCCACGGATGAAGCTTTTGGGGCAGTTTGTCGGGGAAGTATTCGGCGACCCGATCATCGAGGGTGAGCCTGCCTTCGTCGACCATCATCCCGACCGCCAACGAGACGAAGCTTTTGCTGACCGAATACATCCGGTGTTTGCGGTCAGCCGACCACGGGGCCCAGTATCCCTCAGCCGCAATTCTGTTGCGACGCACCAGCAGGAATCCGTGCATGCAGATTCGCTCGGAGTCGATCCGTTGCAGGAAATTCAGGATCGCCCGTGAAGGGATTCCCAGGCTTTCAGGTGAGGGGGCCGTTGTAAACACTTTTTCACTTTCCATATCTGCTCCTCCAGCTTAGGCAATTGGTCATAAAGGCCAACAATAAAAGCAAGCAACCAGCGAAGGCTCACACCCTCCACTCTGCAAATGCCCTTCGGGTGGCACGAGTGGGAGGAAGAACCTCACGCAAACCTGACGCACCCCGTAACGGTACTCTAAAAGAAGTCGCTTCCGTATCCGCTCTTTTTTTGGCGTTGGAAATCAGAATCTGTTGCGGATTGGATACGAATTGTCGACCACATTCGTTACAACAGTGATTCTGTTTGCCATTGTGAATATGTCCGTTCTTTTGGGTATGGGTGCTGTCACATCCGGGGCAATGGATGTTTGTGGTTGATCTCCTTGTTAACTTGGCGATATCAAAGCGGATAACCCAAACTCGCCGATGTGTCAACCCCATTCCCCCGCATGACATGTCGCGCACTACCAACAAACAAACTCAAAGACACAATCGAAGCAACGTTCGCCAATGACAACACGTTGGGTGTCATCTATTGTTGGTAATAAAGCCAAAGTGGCAATGTCGCGAACCCGCCCCAGGTCGCCGGTGCGTATCACCAGAGCACCGAAGATGGAGGTTCGCCCCGCCAACGAAGAAGCCAAACCACCAAACCGCTCTTGGTAGGCTTGTGGCGAAACAATCGTGATGTGGGCCCCATCCAGTTCGACGCGGAGGGAATCAGAGCTGCCGGCAACATCAGAATGCAACAATCTGGCGAAATCTTCCGCTTCGCGCTGATGGGATTGCGATGCAATCACGAATTCAGGTATAGACAGCGCGCCATTTGGGTGGCTCTGCCATTGGGAACGCCAAACCAGCTCTGGCGTGGCATGCTCACAGTAATAGACGCGGCCGGCTGGGAAGATACCATCACGGAGATTAACAGTGCGGAAACGTGCATCTATCGTGGCGTCGAGCAATTCCACCGGTCGAGTGAAGGATTTGGGTGGGTCTGCTGCCATGCCTAAATCCTGCAAATGGGCGTAGGTTTCGTCGGCGTCGGAGGTCTTAAAAACAAGCCCGTTGATACCCAAAGGGGCGTTTGTAATGTCGGGTCTCAACAACTCATCGTTATGCGTGGACGGCGGTAATCCTATCAGTTCCACATAGTCCGTACGGAATATCATCAGATGATTGATTGAGCCCAGAGAGTGATAGCCACGTCTGGTCAAGTGAAAACCTAAGTTCCCGAACACACCTTGGGCTCCATCCATATGGTAGAGAACATTGATGACGGCGTGGTCTAATTTCGGTGGCTTAGCCATTTGCTTCCTCCCCTTATACGAAAATACCTTCGCTGATATCATCCGAGCGGTCGGGGGGATCCCAGACGACGAATCGGAACTCCTTCTCAGTCTGGTACCCCATTCTGCGAGCCAAGCCAGCCGAGGCCAGGTTATTTTTGGCGCAGTTCCAGTAGGTGCGATATCCGCGCGCCTCGCATTCCCGGATGAGCTGAGCACAGCAAAACGTTGCATACCCGCGCCGGCGATAGGGCTCGCCGGTGATTGTGCCTATTTCGATCATGCCCAGTGCCGCGTCGCCGGCGAACGCTTCCGACAGAAGCTGGTGCTCTTTCACCAGGCAGAAGCCGAAACCCTTCTCCAACGTTCGCTCTACACTCCCAAAATAGGCCGCGTAATAGTCGCGGTAACGACAGCGTTCAAACCACGTTGCATCGATTGGTCGCAGCTCACAGCCGTCGGGCACCGATAAATCAGGGACCGGGTCGGCTCCCAGTAGACGATCGGTGAATTCCAATTCCCAACCGTCGAAATCGGGAGCGGGCGGGAGGAGTTGGTTGTAGGGGTGGTCAGGCCATAGTGCGAGTGCGACCTCCGACTCCTGTCGCAGTTGATCAATAAGCGGGTGTACCAGACTGGCGGATGGGCACCCGCCCAGAAACAGGGTGTCAAAAGCCGCTTCCTGGACAGCGCCCCAGGTGGGCTGGGCGAGATCGTCTGTCCATATCTGCCCGCGAATAGAGCCATCTAACACAGCGAAGCAGCGAATAGCAACCGGCTGGCCAACGTCAAACAGGGCTTTCAGCGAGGGGGATACCTGGTGGGCTTTCACGTGCATGATCTCACTCATTCAAACTGTCTCCTATATGTGACCGAAGCGGAACCTTCCCGATGGGACCGGGGTACGAGCACTCCAGAAAAAGGTAGGATTATTGTTACCTTCTCGTTCTGTATCAAATTACCAGGGAATAGCACTCACAAAGAGGGTGCAGCGCCTTGTTGGGCGGCGTGCAGCGGGGTCGTGCTGATCTGCACAGCGGGGATCTACTTTCCAGTCTTCTCCCAGACCGAGACGTGGGAACGACTCTCGTCGGTGAACGGCTCCCGCGTCCAGCCTGCCCAGCGCTCGCGTAGGGCCATGCCCGCTATCCGCGCCATCAGGTCCAGTTCGGCGGGCCAGACGTAACGGTAGGGTGCCGAGAAGGTCCGAAGGCCACTGTCGTATATCCAGTAGTGATGCGAGTACAGGATCTGACGCGCGAAATCCGTGTACTCATCAAAGCCGAAGTGGGTCTGTCCCACGTCGAACGCCCTCACCCGTTCCCCCGGTGGCACCCGCCGCAGGTCAGGGACGAAGACTTCGATGACGAAGCACCCGCCGGGTTCCAAGTGGGCGGCTGCGTTGATGAAGCATGCGACCTGCTCGTCTTGCGTGGTCAGGTTCGTGATGGTGTTGAATACGAGGTAGACGAGCCGGAAGCTGCCTTCGACCCAGGTGTTCGCGAAATCCCCGACCGTGACCGCGATCTGCTCCGAGCTCGGCTTCCTGCGGAGCTGTTCGAGCATCGGCTCGGAGATGTCGATGCCGTGTACGGTCACGCCTCGCGCGTTGAGCGGTAGAGCGACCCGCCCGGTGCCGATCCCAAACTCGAGGGCAGCGCCGTCGGCTGCCAGCTCCTCGAGGAAGTCCACCGCTGGGTTGAGCACCTCGGGCTGGTACATCTCCACCGAGGTCTTGTCGTAGCGTGCAGCAATCTGTTCGTCGAACTGAACCTTCGCCACGCTCATGTTTCTTTCTCCTTAGATTCTCTCATGAAAGTCTGCAGGCCTTTCATGGTCGCGTATTTTATCCCAACGAAACCCTTTTGTCAAACCTTTTCAAACACCCTCTTATCGTTGGAGGAATAGCACTGCTTATGGCGATCTAGCGCGATCAAAACTGATATAGCACCTGAAGCCTTTATTCTTGTTGCCCACCATATTCGTATATCTGTGTAAAGTGCCGGAATTTTTGTCACCATTGTTGCCGAATTATTTGTCACGCCAAATTACCCCATCACTATAACCTGCCGACAAATCCACCCAGATTGACAGAGAAACGTCCGTTTCTTTTTCGACAAAAATGATAGAAAACCGGTTGAATTCTGCATGTCATCTAGGGTAAAATAATCTCGGTATCGCCCTTTCTCTATCAAACTGGCAAACCGAGGA
>JAPUIP010000905.1 GCA_027296925.1 Candidatus Poribacteria bacterium
CAACTGGGAGAAGGGGTTCGCGGTTGCCATTTTTGGAGGCGTTGGCGTATATTCGCTAATCTATACCGCAGCGTTCGCCGGCGTCATGGCCACGCCGCCAACGATGGTCGAGGCGGCCGACTGGATTGAAACCAACATCCCACCGAATGAAACCATTGAACAGGAGCCCGAGATCTTGTTCAATTGGCTTGTGCCGAAACTGAGCCGGCAGGAGGATGGAGCGTCCGCGAGGTGGGCCCTCGTCCTGACGCCGAATGCGGAAGTTTTCTTGAACTACGCCGCAACACCGGAGAGCTATGCCGAGATCGACTGGTACCCGGTGGAAGAGATTGAGCTGGATAGAGCAGTGGAATTCTATACGCGGATTTTAGGCGATGCGAGCCGATATGCGCTTGTGCAAAGGTTTCGGCGGGGGCCGCGTTTTCTTGGCATCCCCATTTCGGATCAAGGGGCGCCGTTTCCGATGCGGGCATTAGCCCATCCGGAGATCCGCATCTATCGCCGCCTTCACGATTGACCGCTTCACGTTGGCTTTACCCACGCCGCCAACATTCCGACCCACTCCTCTTGCTGCTGAATCTTGAGACAGCGAAATCCGTTTGCCTGCAACTGATCTTCGACTTGCGGCGCTTCCGACGCCATAATTCCCGACAGTATCAGTCGTCCGTCCGGCTTCAGGAATTGCGGACATTGGGGAATCATGGGGAGAATGACCTTCGTGAGGATGTTGGCAATAATCAGATTGTATGTGCCATCAAGTACTTGCAGCCCATCCCCAGGACGTAGATGGACAATTGACGTGACATCGTTGAGTTGGACATTTCGCTGAGCGATTGGAATCGCTGTTGTATCCAGATCAACGGCATCGACTCGCTTGGCGCCGAGCTTGGCGGCTGCGATCGCGAGGATGCCGGATCCGGTGCCAATGTCGGCAACGCGCGCATTGCCTGTTACGGCTTCTTCCAATAATTGTATCGAGAGTTGCGTGGTTGGATGCTGCCCGGTGCCAAATGCCATGCCCGGGTCTAATTGGATGAGAATTTCGGAGGGTTCGGTCGTGATATGATGCCAGGTGGGAGTGATGATCAGACGTTGACCAATTTTTTGGGGCGGAAAGGCGGACCGCCACTGCTCTGACCAGTTTTCTTCCTCAACGCATTTCAGCGAGACTTCCGCGGGCACTGCATCAATCCCGGCACCAGGCAGACTGTCTAAAAATCTCCGCAGATTCTGGACATGACCACCGACCAGATCATCCAGAGGGAAGTAGGAGATCAGCGCGACAGCGGGAAGTTCCTCTTTCACTTCGAGCCCGGTTGCACCGAGCTCGAAGAGGTAATTCGCAACAGCGTCCGATGCTTCTTGGGAAGTGGTGACGGTTACCTGTGCCCATTTCATATTTTGGAAGGGACTGGCACGATTGTTCGAGCGGCAGATTGTGAATTGCTGGCAGATTCAAGGTTAACAAAGCAAGTTATATATCTTGGGACTTACGCCGATGAACGCTTCAGACGGAATCCTTCTTGGGGCGAAGAATTCCGCAGAAACCGCCCGTCCGTTAAGATTTACGCTTTCCACCGACACAGAACGGCCGTGTTTCTCGGTGAAAGGCGTAAGTCCTAATCTTGCTTGCTTGTGTCATCCGCATCGTCATGTTGATGGCGATGGAAGAGTTTATCGCCCAATTTATCGAAGAAACCGTGATTGTCTTCGTCCGAGCATTCCCCCCGCAATCGCCCAAGCTCTGCCAATAACTCCCTCTCGCGTTCTGTCAGGTTCGTCGGCGTTTCGATCCGGACTTCAACAATCAGATCCCCAGAACCGTAATGATTGTAGTAAGGCACGCCCTTCTTGGGGATGCGTAATCTTTTGCCATACTGTGCGCCGGCGGTGATGGTTAGCCTGGCAGTCCCATCAATGGTCGGGACTTCAATATCGACACCGAGCGCAGCTTGTATAAAGGAGATTCGGGCTGTCGTAATCAGATCGTCGCCTTCTCGAACGAAACGCTCATGCGGCGCCACATGAAACACAACAAAGAGATCACCGGGCGGACCGCCGTTGACCCCCGCTTCCCCTTCACCACGCATCTGGATCTTGAATCCCGTATCAACCCCTTTGGGGATGCCCACCTTGATTTTACGAGTGATGCGGACAAGTCCTTGACCGTTGCACGCCTGGCAAGGATTTGGGACAACTCTGCCTTCACCTTGACAACGCGGACAGGTGCGTGACATACTAAAGAAGCCCTGTGTGCGTGTCACTTGCCCACGCCCAAAACACTCCGGGCACGTCTCAAGTTTAGAACCCGGCTCGGCGCCGGCACCATGGCACTTCTGGCAGGTTTCAAGGCGAGGCACCTCGATCGTGGCGGTTGTTCCGAGGATTGCATCTTCTAAAGAGATCTCCAGATCGTACTGCAAACTCCGTCCACGCTTGGGCCCTCTCTGCCTGCGGGCGGAAGATCTGAATCCGAAGAGATCTCCGAAATCCCCGAAGATGTCTCCAACAATATCCTCAAAATTGCCAAAGTCAAAGCCACCGGCCCCCATAGTTCCGTCCGGCCCTGCATGACCAAACCGATCATAGCGGCCCCGCTTATCAGTGTTCCGCAGAACCCCATAGGCTTCGGTTGCCTCTTTGAATTTCTCTTCAGCTTCTTTGTCACCTGGATTTTTATCGGGGTGGTATCTAATTGCCAGCCTGCGGTAGGCTTTCTTGATCTCATCTTCGCCTGCATTTTGGCTGACGCTGAGCACATCGTAGTAGTCACGTTTCTCCGCCATAAGCCATCCCCCTTACTTTTTATCGGCGTTGTCGTCGGTATTTTCGTCAACAACTTCCCCTTCAACATCAACAATGGTTTCGTCCGGTCCTTCTGCCGTTGTTGCCGAATCTTCCGTGTCTGTAGCAGTTTCGGACTCGGCTGCTGCCTGTGCATACATGACTTCTGCCAATTTATGACTTGCCTGCATCAGCGCATCGGTATCCGTCCGAATCGCTTCAATATCGCTCCCGTTCAACGTCTCTCTCAATTTTTGGATCGCACTTTCGACTTCGTTGCGGTCCCCATCCGAAATCTTATCGCCGTATTCTTGAAGCGATTTCTCTGTGGTATAGATCAGCGAGTCAGCACGGTTGCGAACCTCGACTTCATCTTTCTTTTTTTTGTCCTCTTCCGCATGGACTTCAGCGTCTTTGACCATCTGTTCGATTTCCGCATCAGACAGCGCACTGGAAGATTCGATACGAATGTTCTGTTCTTTCCCCGTCCCCAGATCTTTGGCAGATACATGCACAATGCCATTTGCATCAATGTCAAACGTCACTTCAATCTGCGGTAGACCGCGCGGCGCTGGCGGGATGCCCACCAGATCAAACCGCCCAAGCGTGCGATTGTAAACCGCGAGATCTCGTTCTCCCTGCAAGACGTTTATACTCACGGCTTCCTGGTTATCCGACGCCGTTGAAAAGGTCTGGTTCTTCTTTGTCGGGATGGTTGTATTCCGCTCAATCAGCCGCGTGAAGACACCACCCAGCGTTTCAATTCCGAGTGAAAGGGGAGTCACATCGAGCAACAGCACATCTTTAACCCCTTCATCGCCCGATAAAACCCCGCCCTGAATTGCAGCGCCAATCGCAACGACTTCATCGGGGTTGACACCTTTATGCGATTCCTTGCCAAAAAACTGCTGAACCGCTTCCTGCACCTTTGGCATACGGGTCTGCCCACCAACGAGCACGACCTCATCGATGTCTGCAGGGGTTAATTCGGCATCGGCAAGGGCTTGTCGGCAGGGACCGATTGTCCGAGCAATGAGATCCTCCGTGAGTTGCTCAAGTTTCGCTCGCGTGAGCGTGATATTGAGGTGTTTGGGGCCACTCGCATCGGCGGTAACGAAAGGGAGGTTAATCTCTGATTGTAATGTCGTTGATAATTCACTCTTCGCTTTTTCCGCCGCTTCTCTCAGACGTTGGAGAGCCATTGGATCTTGGCGCAGGTCGATCCCATTCTCTCGGAGGAATTCCTCCGCCAACCAATCGACGATCTGCTGATCGAAGTCATCCCCACCCAAATGTGTATCGCCGTTTGTACTTTTGACCTCGAAAACCCCCTCACCAATTTCGAGGATCGAAATGTCAAAGGTGCCGCCGCCTAAATCGTAAACGGCGATTTTCTCGTCCTTCTTCCGATCCAATCCGTAAGCCAGGGAGGCAGCCGTCGGTTCATTGATGATTCGCAGCACTTCGAGCCCAGCGATCCGGCCAGCGTCTTTGGTTGCCTGCCGTTGCGCATCGTTAAAGTAGGCTGGGACAGTAATGGCCGCTTGCGTCACCGTTTCGCCGAGGTACGATTCAGCCGTCTCCTTCATTTTCCGTAAGACGATCGCTGAAATCTCCGGGGGTGCATATTCGCGACCTTCGATCTTGATTTGCGCTTCGTTATTGGGCCCCTCAACAACCGCATAAGGTACCCTTTGAATTTCCGAAGTGACTTCGTTATAACGCCGTCCGACAAAACGCTTGATGGAAAACACCGTGCTCTGCGGGTTTGTCACGGCCTGCCTTTTAGCGACCTGCCCAACAATCCGCTCACCATCTTTCGTAAAGGCGACAACAGAAGGGGTTGTTCGGCTACCCTCGGCATTTGCGATGACCTTTGGCTCGCCACCCTCTAAAATAGCGACGCAAGAGTTTGTTGTACCAAGGTCTATTCCGATCACTTTACTCATCTGACACTTCCTCCTTCTCGCCTTTACCCTTAGAAACGGAAACCATTGATGGGCGAATCACGCGACTATGTAATAGATACCCGCGTTGAAATTCTTGAATCACTCGATTTTCCTCGACCTCTTCTGATTCAATATGCATAATTGCTTCATGTAGAGTTGGATCAAACAGTTCCCCCGCGGCATCAATTGGTGTGACACCGCGCTTTTCCAGCGTACTGAGAAGTTGTTTATGGATCATCTCAATTCCTGCGGTAAGGGCGTCAAAATCTTTTGAATCCTTTGTGGAGTTGACAGCTTTCTCGATACTATCTACTGTTGGAATCAGATCTTTTACAAGGCTCTCCTGGGCATATTTTAAGAAATCCTCTTTGTCACGTTCGGCGCGTCGTTTTGAGTTTTCAAATTCCGCGATTGTACGAAGCATCCGGTCATATCGTTCCTCATATTCAGCTTTCAAACAGGCAAATTCCTCCGCCGAGGGGCCTTCTTCCGGCTCCGCGCTTTCGCTAGCGGCTTCCTCCGCAGATGCCTCGGCCTCGGCGTCGCTCGGCTGGTCGACCGTTGCTTCTTGATCTTCTGCTTGTGTTTCTGCTTCTTGATTTTCGGCTGTATCTGCTTTCTTCGCTTCTGACATCCTCATCACCTTTCTCATGGAGTCTGATTTTTATAATCCGGGAATCTGTTGCGCTAACTTTCATACCGATTTAGGATTGAAACTTCCCATTTGATACCGCCTTTTCGCCCCCCTCTCTGTCTCCCCCTAACCTTGGGGGGAGAGACGGGGTCGCCCAGACAGAGGGGGCTTATCAAACCTTCCAAATGAGAAAAAGCAAACCTAATCCAGTATCAAAGGTTTCACGTCCATTGATAACCCTGATGTAAGCGACGAATTTTATCCACCAAAATTCATAAGAGACGGTTCAAAGAATTGACTGATCACTTCCGCAGTAAATTTAACAATCGATACGACACGCGGATACGCCATCCGTGTCGGTCCGATGACGCCTATCGTCCCAAACTGGTTGCCCTGAGTCCGATAATTCGATCTAACGATACTGCACATCTCCATGCCTTCACAGCCACTTTCGCTGCCGATCAGTACCTGAGTTCCAAACTCACTCGGTGGAGCAGACAAGAGGTCGGCAACCTGCTCCTTCCGCTCCAATACCCGAAAGAGCGGCTCAATCTTCTGAATATCTCCAAACTCAGGCTGACTAAAAAAGTTGGAGGCGCCATCGATGTAAACATGAATTTCCGAATCGAGGGATAAGGTATGGTGGACAACAACTGCCATTGGTTCTGATGGGTATTGATCGAAGACGGCTTTCAACTGCGCTGTCTGACGTATCTGTTTTAAGGGCAGCCCGGCGAACTTTTCATTGAATATCCGACTCATCCGGCTGACCTCCTCATCAGATAGATTGTCAGTTATAGGAACAACCTGGTTTTTCACAACTCCGGAAGCCATTAACAAAATCGCCAGGATGTGTTTGCTGTCAATCGAAATGAGTTCCAGACGGTGTAGAACGCTCTCGTCTAACTCTGGACTCACAGCAATTCCCGTATAATGAGAAGTCTCCGACAGAATCTTGGAAGTCTGTTCCATAATTTCTTCAAAATCACGGTTAGACGAAACGTATCCATCCTGGATCCGTTGCTTCTCCCTTAGGCTCAACTCCTCAGTCGTCATCATACTATCGACGTACACCCGATAGCCTTGCTCTGTTGGAATGCGACCGGCAGAGGTATGGGGCTGCGTCACATAGCCGAGATCCTCAAGATCTGCCATCGTATTCCGGATGGTTGCGGCACTTAACCCCATCTCATAGTCCCGCGCAATCCTCCGAGAACTAACGGGTTCAGCCGTCTGATTATAGCATTCGACAATCGCCTCTAAAATGTTGCGTTGTCGAGCATCTAACACAGGAGTTGTCAATGGTAGCGCCTCAATTTTAGGAAGTTTTAGCACTCTACTCTTCAGAGTGCTAAGCTGGGTTAAAATACCATTTTCAACTGAATTTGTCAAGCAAAAAAGGGTAAGGGACAGGACGCAGTTTGGAAGGACGCAAAGCCAGAAGATTGACCAATTTGGTCAATTGCGCTAGCCATGAATTGCATCCGAAAACGTCTTCATCAATAGGCTATCTGTTCCACACTCAACGATGGTTCCGGTCACAACAAAATCTGCGCCGGCCTTGACCTGTGCCGCGGCGACCTCTGGGTCAGTAATCCCGCCGCCGACAACAATCGGAAGGCTGATCTGCTCCCGAATTGCAGTGATCATCTGATGAGGCACAGGAAAATCTGCTCCGCTGCCAGCCTCAAGATAGATGAGCTTCATCCCGAGATATTGAGCGGCAAGCGCGTGTGCCCAGGCCAGGTCAAACTTATCGCGCGGAAGCGGAATGGTTCCACTCATGAATCCCACTGAGGTTTGGCAGCCTCCATCAATGAGCATGTAACCGGTTGGTATTGCTTCGATCTCATAACGCCGCATCAAAGGTGCGGCCTTGACCTGTTCACCGATGAGGAAATTAGCATTCCGGCCGCTGATGAGGCTGAGATAGAAGATCGCGTCGGCGTGGCGAGAAACCTGCATGGCGTCGCCGGGAAAAAGGATCAGGGGAATCGCGGTTTCTTTCTGCAAAACCTCCGCAGTCGGATCGAGCTCAACGGTCAGGAAACTCCCGCCAAGCAGCAGTGCATCAACCCCGGCTTCTTCTGCCTGATGCGCTAAACGGATACAATCATCAGTCGTGTGCCGATCGGGGTCTATGAGAACCAAATATCCTGCCTTGTGCTTGTCGAGCACCTTCAGCAGATAATCCAGGACAGAATTCGATTGCATGGCTTAGACCCATCCTGCGAGAATAAGGTGTCTCAATTCCAGTAGCAGCCGTGGCTGGTGCTTCAATACCGTTTTGAAAATCTGGGCCATCGTTACCTTTTCACTTGGCATCTTCGACAAAACCTCAGCACACCGGTTAAAGATGTCGTCGCTGAATTTGAGGACGCCATCCCGAATACGGCAGATGTGCTTGAAGTTTTTTCCAATTTGCGCATCCCAACGCTTTTGATAAGCCCGCAGGACCCTCGCAGATACATCACCGATTCGGATGCCTTCGACGGCGGCTTCGGCGGCAAATTGACCGGAGTACATCGCGTTTGCAATGCCTCCCCCCGAAATGGGGTCGCTATGGTGTGCCGCATCGCCGATGAGGAGAATGCCATCTCCAACGATGTTGGGAAGGCTATCCCCGACGGGGACGCAACCAACAACTTGGGCCAGGATCCTGCCGTTAGGGAATTTGCGTTTCACAAACTCATTCAGGTAGTCGATGGCGAGTTTTCCCCCTCGACCCGAAATGGTCCCACCGATCCCGACGCCGACGTTTGCGATGTCATCGCCTTTGGGAAAGACCCAAACGTATCCACGGGGTGCAATCTCCCGTCCGAGGTAGAA
>JAPUIP010000906.1 GCA_027296925.1 Candidatus Poribacteria bacterium
CAGATGAAGCGTAAAGCGTAACCATTCCCTCCCTGTTCAATCCCTTGTTCCCTTAATCATTGAACGACCGCAGCTTCTGTTGAAGCCACCGGGTCATCGGCCCCGGCGCCGGATCACATACCTCGACGAGACGACCGGGCAACGGCTGCCCCAATAACGCCTCCACTTCCGCACGGCATTCGGCGACCACGTCCGGATGATCCCTTGCGACATTAGCGTTTTCCTCGGGGTCGTTCACCACGTCGAATAGTTCATCCCCATCTGCATCCTCATAGCCAACGGCGGTACAGAAATTCCACCGATCATCCCTCACGCTGACACGAGCGCGGGCGTTACCTGTACTGAACTCCGCCCAGCCAGTAATAATCCGATCCCGCACCGATGACCGCTCCCCGGTCACGAGTGGCCAGAGGTCCTCGCCATCGGTCCAGCGGCACGGAACCCCCAATTGATGCAGCAGCGTCGGCATCAGGTCGTGGTTTTGAACGAACGCATCGACCTCATGATTCTTCGGTCCATTAGGGCACCGAATCAACAGATTCAATTGCGTGTTGAACGGATGCAGTTGGTCGGCGCCTTTTCCGAAACGTCCCTGATCGCGAAGCTGCGTGCCGTGGTCCGAAAGCACCGCCACCAACGTATCATCACGAAGATGCAACCCCTCGATTTTGTCCAGCAGCCGCCCAACGCATTTGTCCACAAATGTGACTTCGCCCAGATACAAGGCTTCAATTCGACGGAGTTCGTCTTCTGTTGGGTTCCCTCCCTCATACGCGGCACCCGGCGTAATGAAGTCCTTACCTGCATAATCTGGAGCGTACAAGTCCGCGTAGCCTTCGGGTGGGTCCCACGGTTCGTGGGGATCGAAACTGTCGATCCATAGGAAAAATGGGGCTGCAGTGTGGTTGTCTTCGAGCCAATCGCAGGCAGCGCGAAACACCCGCGCGCAACTGTAGTCATCCTCAGACTGACGCCCCCGCTGATTGAGCAGGTAGTTCACCAGCCCGGCGTGCCGCTGCCAGTTAATCGGCTCTCTGACGTGCCGGCGGAGTTGGTCTTCAACCAGCCGCGGATCGCCGCTCTTCCAGTTGTCGGACTCCTGCCCCCGAACAAAATCGAGGTGCGCGAACCCCCGTGAGAAGTTCATCGTCGGCTTGAACATGTGGTACGTATCGGCAATCAGCGCGGTCAGATACCCGCGTTCCAGCAGCACCTCCGCGATCGTATCTTGCTCCGGCGGAATCTTATGCCAGCCGGGGGCGTGATGCCAGTGACCGCGCCGGTCAAAATTAAACCGCCACGGAAAACTCCGCATACCGGTAAACAGCGCCCGGCGCACCTGCAGCGTGGGCTGCCCCTCTCCGAAGGCGCGAGTAAACCGGATACTTTCGGAAGCAAACGCATCGAGATTGGGCGTTTGCGCGTGACTGTACTTTTTTCCCGCCCCAATGATGTCCGCTCTAAATGTGTCGAGACAGATACAGATTATGTTCATGGGTTCATCACCTCGTTCAGGCTATATTTGAATGATATAATTTTTGGATGTGCGCCTAGATCCAGCTATACACAGATGAACGCAGCACCAGGCTCACCATTGGCCAGAAGCAGCCCATCAACGCTTCGCCGAGAACCAGGCCGACAAAAAACGGAATGGCGCGACGATACGCTTTGATGCCGCCATGCTTCAGTAGCAACCATTTGGCGATCATCGCAACCATCAACGGGAACCAGATCTGATCCGTTGTGCCGGGAGCAACGCCGATGACGTAACCCGCCGGATGGAGCGGACACCAGACAAATCGGGCGCGTAAAAGCATGATACCAAGATTCAGGACAAAAGCCAAACCCAGTACGCTCATCGCCAGCGCATCGGTCTCTTTGGGATTGACCAACTGAGATGAGAGGAACGTGTAGGCTTCCATCCCGCCGGAGTGAATCTGCTCAGACCCGGCGGCAACGCCTTCCTTGTGAATGATGTATGGATACAGAATCAGACTCGATTCAATCCCCACGATGCTCGCAATGATCAGCACAATCAGCATCGTGCGGTTTCGGATACCCGTTCGAGCCCCCAGTTTGAAGGCTTCCATCTGATCCGGCATGGGGTGTGTCCGAAACGATGCGTAACTCGCCCCGCTCAACCAGTTCATCAGAGAGAGTATCGTCAGATTCCCCGTTCCCAGACGGCGTGTGCCGAATATCGAGACCATCAGGTATTGTGGGGTGACAAACCCGATCGAGTGAATCGGAGGACCGAGCTCCGCCCGCATGCGCGTCAGCCCAACAACGATCAGCAAATAGAACGTGATAAAGATCGCACATCCCCAGATTGACATTCCCCCTCTCACACAGAACGACATCAACAACAACAAGCAGATGCCCAACGTAATGACGGCAGCGCGATAGGAGATCGCTTCATCGGCCTCCTCCGCGGGATTGGGGCGAATGACGCGAGCGAGCACCATTGCGAAATGCTTTCTGCTACCCCAGCACACCACTACGAGCAGGGCGAATAGCGCCCCTGCGCCCTGTTCCCCGGAGAACGGATATCCGGGCACCATCACCACACCGACCATGCTTCCGAACATCAACTGCGCCTTTTTCATCATGTAAAAGAACAGGCAGGAGAAGGAGAGGTCTACGGGCAGGATAAAACCCAGACCAATCAGGTATGGATGCAAACGGAGTGGCATGCTCCCCATCGCGTTCCACGGCTTCTGTGTGAAATAGACGTTGAGATCAAACCCATCGCCCTGTGCACCAACAGGAATTGTCGGCAGAACGGGAAAGAAAAACTCCAATCCATTGAGTAGGTTGATGCCTGCCGCAATCCCGAAGCCCATCCACAGTAGCCGATTGCTAAAGATGATGCCGCCTTGTGATGTAATTTCGAGGGGGATCTGAATGATCGGATATGCCAGCTTTTCCTGCGTAACCCATTGTCTTCTGAGGATTGCCGTCAGGCAGAAGAAGATGAGCATCAATAAGAAAATGACAACTGACCACGAAAGGATCGGCACCATCCAGTGCTGGATGTATCCCCCATTGAAAAAATTGACTCCGCCCTCGAAGAAATCGTTGACCGTTTTTGGATCTGAGATGACAAGCCATTCCGGCAAATGATGGAATAGCAGCGCCTCCCAGTCGTTTTCAGGGGTTGCAAAGCGGAAGGCGTAGGGCATCAATCCCATCAAGCGGGGTATGCAGTCGTGTCCGGAGAAAGCGCTGCCCACCGCAAGCATCCCGTAGACGATGAGCAGATCCTGTTGACTGAGGGCGGCTTGGGGGGCAACACGACGGAGGACCATGTTCAGCCAGGTGATCATCAGCACGACAAACACAACGTTGACCGATGGGTTGACGTGCGTTAGATGCGCCGTATGCCAGAGCATCTCGACATAAGCGAGCCAGTAGCTGTTGGCAATGATCAGTAACGCGCCAATCAACACGGCGCGTTTCTTTATTGGGGACGTGTTGTTCTCGTCTTTACATGTAATGGGATTTTCCCTCAATCATAGTGATTCAGCGCCATCGCTGCCGGTGGTCCCTAATTCCCTCTTGGGTTAACGGAATGGCGATTTCGCAACTCCGACAACTTGTCATTCTGAGGCGCGTAGCAACGAAGAATCTGAGCATCCGAAATTCCGTGTGGAGAGCGGCGGCGAATTAGGGGTTAGCTGACTTCGCACACCGAAACCCGATCATGAAGGTCTGAGATGTGGGTGCGACTCCATGACGCTCAGCAACCCGAAAATAGAGATGCATCACCATCCAAGCGCCACCGCGCAAAATACGGTCAGTTTCTACATTAAGATAGTTTGTAATGACTGATTTGATATCACCATCAGCAAGCGGGTTCCTTTCGGGGCTTCTCTGATAGAAATCCGGTTGATACGCATCAAGGCACCATTCCCAAACGTTGCCCGCCATATCGTATAGCCCGTAGCCGTTGGGTGGATAGCTACCCACGGGACAGGCCTGTTCATCAGAATAGCAGACGTATTCTTCAGAGAATTCATCTCCCCACGGATACCTTTTTCCGACCAGCCCACCGCGGGCAGCTTTCTCCCATTCGGCTTCAGTCGGTAGCCGTTTACCGGCCCATTGGGCGTACGCCATTGCATCATGCCAGGAAACCCCTACGACTGGTTGATTCGGTTGATTCCATTCAGGACGATCCCAGAACTTTGGTTCTCGGTGTCCGGTTTTCTCAACAAACTTCCGATATTGCGCGTTAGTCACTTCATACGTGTCAATGTAGAACGCATCAAGGTAAGCCGTATGACGTGGAATTTCATCGTTGAAGGCATCGTTATGTAAAGACCTGAATGGTACACTAGGCGGTAGAGATTTTTTCCGCGCGCGCCCAAGCCTATCTCTTGTTTCTTGTAATTCTCGCAAAAACTGCTTGACTTCCTCGGCAGAAGAACCCATCTGAAATTCTCCGCTGGGTATCAATACCATCTCTGCGCCATCATTTCCAGCGATGGAATGGAGCGGTTTTTCCGCATCTGTTGTAGCTCCACAGACATTCAAAAGCAGCAGAGCAAGTAAAGTTCGGACCAATGGCGTCAGTCTCATTCGCAGCTTCGCGGTGAAAGTTGATTTTGAGTACAACTCGCTGAGTTGACCTATTTATACACGCAGGCACAAGAAGCACCGGCAAAAATCTGTGCCGGTGCACATTGATGCGCGCGATTCGGATGCCTCAGTCGGCGACGGTAACGCGCTCTACCCACGCCATATCCACCTCAATACCAAAGCCGGGTGCATCGTTTGGAATCAGATGACCGTCCTTGATGACCGCTGTGCCGGGGAGGGAGACCACCTCCTCAAGCGGCACCCCTCGCGGAGCAACGCCCCCGGAGCGTTCGCCCCATGGAATCGCGGGCATGGCAAAGGCCAGGTGTTGACCGTATGGCGCGTTCATCCCGCCGTGCGTAATCACGGAAATCCCCGCGACTTCGGCAATATGACAGATATGCACGCATGGCGATATGCCCCCGACCCACAACACATCGGGTTGGAAAATATCGACGAGCCGGCGGTTGGCCGCTTGCGAAAAGGCGTGTGGCAAATACCAGTGTTCTCCGGTCGCCAACCCCTGCCAGGGTAATCGCTGACGCACCGCAGCGAATCCATCGATATCTTCCGGTAGCAGGTAATCCTCAATCCATTTCAGTCGATACGGTTTGAGGATTTCCGCCAGCCGCACGGTGTATTCAACGTCGAGCGCCATCCAGCAGTCCAACATCAGTTCGATATCGTCGCCGATTTTCTCGCGTGTTGCGGCGACAAGGTCTTCCGCTTTTCGCAACCCGCCAAGTCCGTCCACAGGGCTAAATGTCATAGGCAACTTGACGGCGCGAAATCCGAGCTCAAGGTACCACTCGACATCGAAACCCGTTGCATAACAGAAGATGCGCTCTTTCTGGGGACCGCCCAACAGTTCGTAGACCGGACGCTGCAACAGCTTTCCCTTCAGATCCCACAGCGCAAGGTCGACGGCGCTGATGGCATAGCTTGCCAACCCTTGCCCCCCGTAGGGAGTCGTCAGCCGCGCCATCACGTCGAAGAGCTTCTCTGTCGCCATACAATTTTCGCCTTCAAGGTGTGGGCGAAAGTGATCGTTGATAATCCGTGTGACCGGTCCGGCGTTAGACGTCATGCCGAAACCGAAGGTCCCATCTTCTGCG
>JAPUIP010000907.1 GCA_027296925.1 Candidatus Poribacteria bacterium
GAAACGCAGTGACCGAAGGGAAAATGAAATGCCCGTTAGGGTACTTGTCCTCGGCTGAGAGGATGAAATGCCCGTTATGAAATCCCGAGCGACCGAAGGAAGCCTGCCCTCGGCTGAGAGGGTGCCTGTGGTGCTTCGAGGGAGGGTACTTGTCCTGCCTGTGCCGCCTGTGCTGCCTGTGCCGCCTGTCCCGAGCCCCTCAAAGTTCGGGACAAGCTTTCGAGGTAAGCTTCGAGGTAAGCTTCGAAGGATCCCGCGGGGCGAAGAATCTAATCAGAGATCCTTCACTTTACTCAGGATGACACGGATAATGCTTGATTATTATTCAGAGATAGTAGAATTTCGACTGGATGATTATACTATAGTTTCCCGGCATTTTGAAGTGCTAAAAATTTACGTTATACCATTTGCAGTTGAGATTGAGCCCATTGTCATGTTGAAAATCCCGATTCATCGGGGCTGAGCGGCAGCGAAGCATCTCATCTGACGAGATTCTCTTGACAAAGTCATAGTATTTCAGAATGACAGAACAGGCTCATTTCCAAGCCAAAATGGTATAAGAATTGGAAGCCCCCGACGAGATGATATTTTTTATGTTAAATACCTTATTAAATTAAATTTTCTGCCAAAATTTATACTTCTGACTTGATCTCTTCCCTGTTTTTTGATATAATTTAGACATCTTAACATTGAAGTTAGCGTAAATTCTGTAGTGTCGCAAAGCTGGATACACAACTAGAAAATCCTGACTTATCGGGGACAAGGCATAGGGCAACGAAATATTAACGCCATCAATGGGAAAATTGACGTTGTTGATTATCAGTCCTCCGCAATTTGATGCGCCCTTGAGGAGTGCTGATTATGAGTCCTCTCAACGAAAAGGAGTAAACAGTGGGAACAGAGAGTTTAGCCCCTTATAACGTAGAGGCGATCCCTCCAGATGATGCACGGGCTATTGAAATTTATGAAATTCAACTCGGTCGCGTCCAATCGGGGCAGATGCCAGAGGAGATTTTCCTCGAATTCAGACTCCGTCACGGTGTCTATGGCCAGCGTGATAACGGCTCGCAGATGATTCGCGTGAAGATTCCATTCGGTGGTCTAGATGCGGTGCAACTTGAAATGCTTGGCGATATTGCTGAGGAATTCTCAGATAATATTATTCACATCACGACCCGTCAAGATGTCCAATATCATTATGTCGATATAAACAACACGCCGGAATTGATGCGACGCCTGGCTTCCGTCGGCATTACAACCAAGGAAGCCTGCGGCAATGTTGTTCGGAATGTCACGGCTTGTCCGATATCCGGTGTGTGTAACGATGAGGCGTTTGATGTGACGCCTTACTCGAAGGCATTGTCCGCTTTTCTACTGGGACATCCGGATGCGCAAGATTTCGGGCGTAAATTCAAAATTGCGTTTTCAGGCTGTGAAGAACACGCTTGTGGGCTGGCAAACATGCACGACATCGGCGCCGTGGCGGCGATCAAAGAGGTCGATGGAAAACCGAAGCGTGGATTTAAACTTTATGTGGGTGGCGGTCTCGGCGCTGTACCCCATCAAGCGAAGGTCTTTGATGAGTTTGTGCCTGAAGAGGAACTGCTACCGATTTCACAGGCGATCTCGCGCGTATTCACCCGTTTGGGCGAACGTAAGAATCGTAACAAGGCCCGGATAAAGTTCGTGGTGGCTAAGCTGGGTATCGAGGAGTTCCGTCGTCTTGTACTGGAGGAACGTGAGCAGTTGCGCGATGACCCAGCGTGGACTGCCTATCTATCCGATCTGGATGCGGATGAAGAGACGCCACTCAAACCGCCGACACAACTCAACGGGGCGACGAAACCGGAAGGATTTGACCCCTGGTACGCAACGAACGTCCGCCCGCAGAGTCAGCCGGGCTATGCGGTTGTCAATATTACGCTGCCGCTCGGAGACATCACCGCGGATCAGGCGCGGGCGTTGGCGGGTATGTCGCGTAAATATGTAAAGGACACCATCCGCACCACAGTCGAACAGAACATTGTGTTGCGTTGGGTCACGATGACCGACCTGCCTGCGCTCTACCGAGAGCTCAAAGCCATTGGCTTGGGTGAGCCGGGCGCGGAAACGATAGCGGATATTACGGCATGTCCCGGAACCGATTCCTGCAAACTGGGTATTTCATCTTCGCGCGGATTGGCGGCTCACTTGAGAAACCATTTCATCACGACCGGCGTGAAAGATGAGGTCAAAGACCTGCGGATCAAAATTAGCGGTTGCCCCAATTCATGCGTTCAACATCACATCGCGAACATCGGTTTCTTCGGTTCTTCGAGACGTATTGGCGGACACATCGCTCCGTATTATCAAGTCATCCTCGGCGGTCATGCCATTGAGAACGCCGGATCCTACGGGCTTGCAACGGGGAAGATTCATGGCAAACACATTCCCCAATTTATTGAAGACTTGACCGATAAGTATCTTGACGAACGCCATGACGGTGAGTCATTCACAGATTACGTGAAAAGACTGGGCAAGGCGGAAATCAAGACAATTCTCTCTCAGTACGATCCGATTCCTTCTTACGAGGAAGACCCCAGCTATTATGTGGACACCGGCGACACCAAAGAGTTTCAGCTCAAGACCGGGGTCGGTGAGTGCGCCGGTCAATTGGTTGAGGTGGTCTCCTTCAAACTTGAAGAGGCTGACCGTTTAATCTATGAGGCAGGTTTGCGCTTTGAGAGCGATGCGTATGTCGAGTCGGCAAAGCGGGCCTATGAAGCTATGATTAAAGCTGCAGACGCTTTGCTGACAACCGAAGGGCTACAATACATCGACGATGAAACAACGATAACGGAATTCCGAAACCGATTCTTTGAACCGGGAATCGTCTTCGCCGGTTTTGGCGCCCATCTGTTTAAGGCGGCTAAGGAAGATGTCAGCACCTTTGATCAGGAATTAACCCATCGTCGTGTTGAGGAAGCGACCCTCTTTACCGAAGAGGCGCACAACGTTTACAATCGCATGCGAATCCGGCAGGAAGAAGAGCAAAGAGGTAGAAAGAAGAAACGCGAAGCCAGACCCGCACGAATTCCCAAAGCGCCCCCGAAGACTGAAAAAGTTGAGGAAATCGTGGATAGCCTCGACCTCAAAGGCGTCGCATGTCCGTTCAACTACGTGCAGACCAAGATTCGTCTGGAGCAGATGGAGATTGGTCAGCTTCTGGAGATCACGATTGACGATGGCGAGCCCATCGAAAACGTGCCGAAGAGCCTGACGAATGATGGGCATAAAATCATGGATACCAAGAAGATCGGTCAGCACTATCGCCTAACGATCCGAAAGGGAGAGTAATAACCTTTGGTGCTAGTTGGTGAGGATGTAGACCCCGCAAGGGTTGTAGAATTTATATATCCGGACTCGCAGCAGATGAATCGTTGCTACGACTGAATCTTTGGTTTCAAACTAGCACCATTAGTTAATACCGAATGCGTAAAATGTGATGCGTAATGAGTCGAAATATGATTCATTACGCATTACGTTTTACGTTTCACGTGTCATTATGGACTTACAACAGATCAATATCAAAGTCTTCGTCACAGAAGATAGTCGTGTCAATTACGAAAACTTCATCAAGGTTTTCAATAAGTGGATGGAAGAAGCGGATCAAGATGATTATCTGAACTACGCAGATTACTCCCACACTGTTGCTGGCCCCGGCGTTCTGTTAATTTCCAAACGTGCGAATTCTAGCATTGACAATGCCCAAAATCGACACGGTTTTCTCTATAACCGGAAGCACAAAGTCGAAGGCGATACCCGCGAAAAGATCCAAAATGCGTTCAGCGAAACACTCAGACAATGTGGTCGTTTGGAGGGGGAGGAAGACCTGGAGGGCGAAGTACAGTTCAACGCAGATGAAATCCTGTTTATGGTCAATAACCGACACATTGCGCCGAACACGCCGGAGACGTTTGAGGCGATAAAAGCGGACCTGATTCCTGTGCTTCAGCAGATGTACGGCAGTGATGATTTCACCCTCGAACGTGCGTCGGAAGACCCACGCGAGCGATTTGCAGTTCAGATTGCAGCGCATTCAAACAAAGGGGTTTCAGATCTCCTAGCGAATCTGGAAAATCAGTAGGGCCTGGGAAATTTATTATGCCGATATTCTACCGGGGGGCAGGAATAGGCACTCACTGGCATACGAACAACGCGGTACACAGTGGTTTTACTTCCCGGGTTCCATCTTCTCAAATTCCTCATAGCATGAACCAGTTGATGAACCACATTGCAAGAGGAACGACCTATAGCCCCTATATTTCTCTCACTCGGTCATATGGAGTGGCGTGGAGTTATGCTGTGTTCTTGGGGCACAGGCGACCAACACAGAGCAATCCAGCCTATGTCTATCAAATAGAGGTTAACGATCCGCCGCCTTCCGGATTCCAGATTTTCGATCCGGTCAAGGAAGTTGCTAACACCGTACCAATGCCTCTCAGTTCAGCGCCTCCCTATCAACACAATGGGCTGCCAAATTTCTTACTCGGCGTAGTGGATCCCATACGGATGAGGCAGTTTCTAACAATACCCGCTCCGCAGTCTCCACCCGGTGGAGGAACTTCTCAACCTCCCAACCCTACACTTGAACTAGAAACATTCGTACGGGCACTACGGGATGCGGAAATTTTGGTTTTGGATAATATACCAGCATCCTGCGTACTGAACCGTTACAATGTATGGTGAGAATAGGAGGTGCTATCATGGCTAAGTTTCGTACCATTGACCTAAAGGGGCGCGTACCAGGCGCCTATTCAATTGAGTTTCTTGGCGCTGAAATGTCCGAAGAGTATTACGTGCCCTTCGCTATAATCCGGTATTCCCTTCAAGGAGTGGAACAAGAAGATGGTTTTCGCCTGGATTTGGATAAGCAGGTTTTCTTAGATGATTATTTCGAGGACAAGAAAAAGAATGAATTTATCAAGAAAGTAGCTCCCAAGATTGCTAAATTGGTAGGCGCTGTCCTGTCTTCCGAGTGACTACTGTTATAATTCACAACGAGGGAATTTCAGATGTATAACTTTAGTAATGAACAGATTGAGCGTTATAGCCGGCATATTGTCCTCAAAGAGGTCGGCGGGATGGGGCAAACCAAGCTGCTTGAATCGAAGGTCCTTCTCGTTGGCGCCGGCGGGTTGGGTTCGCCGGCGGGGCTTTACCTGGCGGCGGCGGGTGTCGGTACGCTCGGTATCCTCGATTTGGATGTGGTCGATCTGAGCAATCTTCAACGCCAGCTCCTGCACGGTACGAGTGACATCGGCCGACCCAAAACGGAATCGGCGAAAGAAACCATCGCAGAGATCAATCCGGATGTAAACGTCATTACCCACTCCAAACGCCTATCCTCGGAAAACGCGTTTGAGATTCTTGAGCAATACGATGTTGTCGTCGATGGTTGCGATAATTTCCCCACGCGCTATCTGATCAACGATGCTTGCGTGATGCTTGGGAAACCGAACGTGCACGGTAGCATCTTCCAATTTGAAGGTCAGGCGACGATCTTCTATCCGGGCAAAGGGCCGTGTTATCGCTGCCTTTATCCCGTGCCGCCACCGCCGGGGATGGCGCCGAGTTGCCAGGAAGCAGGTGTGTTCGGTGTATTGCCGGGGATTATCGGAACGATCCAGGCGATTGAAGCCATCAAACTCTTACTTGACATCGGTGAACCGCTCATCAATCAGCTTCTGCTTTTCAACGCTCTAACAATGGATTTCAAAAAGATGAAGCTCCGTCAGGATGCGCAATGTCCCGTCTGCGGTGAGAATCCGACCATTCATGAACTGATTGATTATGAAGAGTTTTGTCAGATGCACTGGTAAGCATAAGAAATTGGGAGCTTGACCCCAACTTGCACCATACTCCCAATTTCTCGGACTTACTGATATTTTTCCCATTGTCGGACTATCCCAGAATTCAGAATCCAGTCGTTGCAGTTGACTGCGAGGGCTGTAATTTTCATCCTGAAAAACGGCTTGAATCCAATCATCATAAGGGTTCGAGCCGTTTTTTGTTATCTTAGAATCACCTCATTGAGACAGAAGCAAAGCACATGATTCACAGATGGACTTCCTCATCTTGCGATTTGAGTCCAGTAGCTGTCAAGTGTCACGCGCATCTTCCGCAAGCGGCACAAGCCGTAGCGCGCTTTGGAAGAAGATTCTGGTCGCTACATCGTCGGGCAGATCCAGGTTTTGGAGAAACAGTTGCAGTTCCTGACCGTGGGCATCGCGACCAAAGAGCAGGCGGTCGGCGTAGCGGATGAGGAACTGTCGAGCATGGGCCGTATCGCGCTTCAGTGCGCCCAGTCCCGAACCGGCAGACAGGTCCGCATGGAGGTTGGGATAGGTATCGAGAAGCCGCTGCACCTCACCGCCCGGCTGAATCGGGCCGCGTGGGTATGTTGCGGGCTCGTTGTCCGCGTTCCCACTGATGTACCGCCAGAAACCGGGGGCATGGCCGATAAAAAGCGTTTCTGGACAGGCCTGCAGAGCACGTTCCAGTGGCCCGACCCCGCCGCCGTACCAGTAGGTTTGATAGACCTGCTGGCCGTTTTCATCCGGAAGGTAGGGGACATCCATGTGCAGCACCACCGGACAGCCGAGTTCGCCGGCTTTGCGAAACAGTTCCACGCTACGCGGATCGTCGAGCAGCATGCGGTAGCTCCACTCGCCACAGACCCGCACCCCATGCATACGATAGGCGGCTTCAAAGCGTTGAGGCGCACTCCCTTCAGACGGGCAGGGGCAGTACCCGGCGATGAAGCGATCCGGATAGCGATCGCGGGCTTGAAGCAATTCATCCAGGGTCGCTCCGGCATGGGTGCCATCCGGGCGAAAATTGCAGGGGTTAAAAACGCCATGACTCGATGGCACATCCTCCGCCGGCGGCAGGTACCAGGTTAGTAGCCACGTTACGTCAATGCCGAACGCATCCATCTCGGCAATGACGCCGTCAGGATTGACGCCGTGATAGTATACATGCTGGTGTGAGTCGATGATCATAGGCGACCTCCGATACGTTAGCTTTCAGGCATTTATAGACACCGCGAGAGAAAATCCAGCACCGCAGCCCGCATCGCCGCAGTCTCAAAATGTCCAGCAGGTAGGTCAGGCTATGCCTGACTGGCTGACGAACATGGGATCGGGTTTTGGCATGCGTCAGAGCCCGGCTACTTTGGTTCGCCGGTTGTGTCCTCAATTTCTTGGAAAGAAAGCGGCACGGTGGGATGACGGCAGGAGCATGCCCACTCGTAGGGGTACACACCGGCACGAACGCAACGGTGGAAGCTAGACCAGAGCCATGCATGGGGACAGCGCGCCAGGCCGTGTTTCACCGGATTGTAGTGGATATAATCGAAGTGCCGTTCAAAATCGTCCGCGTCTCTTATTGTGTGCTCCCAGAAGCGCGGTTGCCACACCCCACGGCGCTGTTCCCGCTGTCGCCCCACCGTCACCGCTTGTTCTGCGCCGCCAAGGCGAAGCCACTCTTTGGTGAATTCCTTCTTAATCCAACCCCAGCGTGTTGAATAGTCGGTATCGCCGGGTTGAAGGGTCCAGATCGTATGCAGATGATCCGGCAGCAAGACGATCGCATGAATGACCATCGGCCAGTGCATCTGGCAGCGTCGCAGAATGCTACTCAGCAGAGACCGGCCGGGAACGTCACAAAGAATCCGTGCGCGCCGGTCGGTCACCAGGGGTGAAGAAAAACGTTCCGCCAGGCACATAAGCACGTCGGTAGTTTGGCATGAAATGTATCGTATCGCCACTAAGGCAAGGTTGAGGACCTTCATAGCGTCAGGCAGAGCCTACTTGCTACTTGCATCTCCAGCGGCCGGACAAAAAAGGCGGGCACATCCTCAACGCCGTTCAGATCGAGAACAAGCTTTTCGAGCACATATCCTTCCCGTTCTTCCTCGCACACCTTGTCGGCAGTGATGGAACGATGCCGATTCGGCAGAGCCCCCAGCAATCCATAGAGTTCTTTGCGCCGTGCTACTGCGTCCATAACTTCCTCATTTCTTGAACTTTTGAATCCGCATGCCGAAGTGGACGTCGACGATATACACACTGCCGTCACCGTCAACACCGACATCATGCCCCCAGACAAATTGA
>JAPUIP010000091.1 GCA_027296925.1 Candidatus Poribacteria bacterium
CGCCACCGCCGGCGCCCGACTCGTCTCCGGTCTCCTTCCATAGGTCGGTCCTGCATCGATGAGTGCAACTAACGCTCTGAGTGACTCATTCACCACGGATTGATCTCAGCGTTGTTGTCGTAGAGAATATCCTCCGACCAAATTTGCTCACCTGACCCCAGATCCAAACAATTGAGGATACCCGTCCCCCCGAGTATATAAACACGGTCTTTCACAATCGTCGGTGTTGCGCGGGGACCAACGCCGGCAAGCGCCGATTCATACCGGTCGTGATCGCGATGGCGCCACTTCACCTCACCGGACTTCAGATCGTAACAGACAACTTGCTCCCATTCCCCGTATTGTGCCTGCGTAATCGCTGAGTCCCCAACGACAGCGAAAGCAGACCAACCTTCACCGATGGGTTGACGCCATAAGAGGCGTGGGGGATGCTTCGACCAATCGCGTACTAACTTTATCCCGCGCACGGTTGCATTGCGCTGCGGTCCCAGAAACTGTGGGTAATCATGGGGTGAAAGCCACGATGTTTCATCTGTTTTCCCCAACGCTGTGGGAACGCTTTCCGCCGGGGACCGCTGTGTCCAACGCCATTCCAGGATCGGTACCAGGTCTCCACTGAACCCCCGCACACGAAAAAGAGCAACCGAGAGAACAGCCATCATGCCAATCACCGCAAGACTAATGATCCGGATTTTCCACCGCAGACGCGAGAAAAATAGCAGCCAGAGCAGTATGAACAGGAAAGAGATGAACAGTGCTTCTACCGTTTTCAGTACCTGTTGCTGTCGCTGTGAAGGCTCTGACATCCAGATGAATACAACCGCCAGAATAGTGAGTGTAACAATGATGGCGAGCGGCCACCAACGGATGGGTTTTTCAGTCTGATTCATTGTAAGCGAACTCAACCTTTTCTGTCATTAACATCGTATCGGTTCTCCTTCCTGCCACAGCGATTTGAGGACTAACACCGGTGTGCCGTCGATCAGCGAGCCCTTAAGCGATCCGAAACCGCCTGGAGCAATTCTTTGAGATATTGGGCGCGGGTGGGGTGGCGCAGCTTACGAAAGGCATCTGACTCAATCTGGCGAACCCGTTCGCGGCTAATGCCCAGTTTTCGTCCAATTTCAGCTAGGGAATATTCCGTGTCGTCAACCAAGCCAAAACGGAGCTTGATGATGCGTGCTTCACGGGAAGTCAAGGTGCTCAATGCCTTTTCGAGCAACTCGTCTTCCGAGCGAAAAAGCACCTCTTCTTCCGGCGACATTTGCGATTCGTCGGCCAGCAAGTCAGAAATCGTTGCCGCGACGGGTCCGCTCAGATGTGAATCTAGCGGTGTACTGAGCGAGATCGTTCCTTTTGGGCTTTGGAGGATTTCAGCGACACGACTTTCGGACATCTTGACAGCTTCCGCAACCTCCTTGATGGTTGGTTCACGTCCGAGTTCACTAGCGAGTTTTGTATGTGCCTGCTTGATGGACCGCCGCACTTCCCAAATGTAAGAAGGAATCCGAATCGTTTCGCTCTGCTGGTCTAGCGCGCGATTGATGGCTTGCCGAATCCACCATGTCGCGTAAGTGCTGAAACGGAAACCCTTTTTGAGGTCAAATTTTTCCACCGCTCTCATCAGACCGATACTTCCTTCTTGCATCAGATCCAGAAATGAAAGTGGAGATTGGGGAAAATGAACTTTCCGAGCGAGACTTGCAACGAGCAGAAGATTCGCCTCAACGATTCGCCGTTTTGCCTCTTGCATCTGTTGGGCGGCTCCCTGCAACGCCGTCCAAAGTTTCACGAGGCTTTCACCCACGCCCACGCCTTCCGCCTCCACAGCAAGTTGATACGCCTTGATTTCTTTTTGGGTCTCCTCCAAGATTGAGGCGATATTCATGGGGCTCCACCACGCCCCCCTTTGCATCTTCCATTTTGTGCCAACTCGCTGCTTCTCTTTGAGTTGCACTTTTTCCAGAATAGAAGGTGGAAGCTGGTCTAATAATTCCACAACCCTTTGCCTTTCGGTGTCAAACCACTGAAAGCATTCCACTTCCTCCTCCGGCGTGAGCAAGGGCGTACGGGCGATTTCCTGGATATACGCATAGGCTCCATCTTTTACGCTGTCGGGCAACTCTCCACGGGGCCTAAAGGACGAAATCAAGTCGTCAGACTCTTCATCCTCCATTTCATCGGCCTCTTCACCCAATTCGTCCGTGGGCATCGCTGACAGAAACATGCCGTCTTCTTCCGCTGTCATTTTATCATCAACCGGGTTCTCTGTGTATTCGTGTTCATCCTTCATGGCTTGCTCACCTCCTATTCGCTGTCAATTTTCAGTTTCCCCTCAATGCTCAGTAAATAAACCACGAAGCCACCAGGACACACCGCAGCAGAACCTCTGTGTCCTGATGACCTGGTGGTTTATTGAAAGCGTTTCGAGTGGGACTTACAACATTTTGGGTTTTACCAAAGTCTCAAAATCCCTGTATTCTAATTTAATCAGTTCGGTGTGGGAGCCAGCGTTAAAGGCGATTTCCTCGTCTTCCGCTAACCCCTTTGTCACAAAGACGTCCATGTCATAAAGATTTCCAAAAGTCGGCATCGCACCAATCTGCATCGTAGTTGTGTTTGAGATAGTCCGCGCGTTGTCTGTCAATGATTCCGACCTTTTTCCTTGCCTCCGCATAACTGATGCCTTCTTCTGCCATAATCTGCTTGCTGCGATCGCCGGTGGCCCCAATGACGTGGACATGAAACGTACCCGGTTTCGCGGCGAGAATCTTTTGGCTGCCCCGCCCGACAATGACGACATTCCCCCGTTCCCACAGTTTTTCAACAACATGCTGCGTAAACGTAAGCACTTCTTTCGCGTCCAAAGCTGACTGACTCTCGAGGGTTGATACGGCCGTATTGGGATACAGTGCCCGTTCCATAGGTAAGCTTGGAGGATAATAATACGGCAACGCCGCCAAGAGTGATAAATCTGGCACAATAAGCTTCTTCAGGAAACTGCCAAACCCATGCTCGGCCCGCTCATCATACGGGCGGATTTTATCTTCAGTCGTGTTGGCGGTACGTGCGACATCGGCAAGGATTTCTTTACCGAAATAGCCGTATCCCACGCGTTTAGCGACCTGTCGGGTAATGTCTTCACCGCCACTCCCATATTCCCAGGAAACTGTGATGACTGCCATAAGGATTCTCCTCCTTCATGACGTGGATTCACCCTGGAAACAGTAATCCGTATGTTTCAGAATAAGCAAAATTGGTGCCAATTGTCACCTTGTCGTGGAATCGCTGTGCCCGTACCAAACTCAGTATAGACAAAGCTGTGACGACGCAACCTGTGGGATTGCTATGGGAAACGGACACGAAGCAGAAAATTTCTCTGCCAAAAGGTCAGACACCATTACTTAAAACCGATCAATTTTGACAAAATGCGAAACTTTTCGAAGGGAAATTATCTCACACGGACAAAATGTCAATGATGGTGTTTGACCTGGGGTCTGTGAGGATGAATGGATTTCAAAACCGTTCCGCTTACCAATTGGTGTAGGAACCGTCGTCTCTCGTAAACCAGCTTCCTCTGCGAGGCTGGGCGGCTTCCTCTTGAGCGGCATCCTCATTAAATTCAACCCCCAATCCGGGGCGATGCGATGGCAGCAAGTAACCATCGGCAAAAGGCACCTGCACCGGGAAAACATCCGTAAGCGTCGTTCCTGGAACGCGCGGTAATTCCTGCACCCCCACCAATGGCGAAGCTAAGCACAAGTGCAAGCACGCCGCCGTTGACACCGGTCCCAAGGGATTGTGCGGCGCCAGAGAAATGTAGTGCCCTTCGCACCAGCCGGCGATCTTGCGTGCCTCAGTCAATCCCCCGGCGATGCACAGGTCTACGCGGCAATAGTCCATCAATTCTTCCTCGATAACTTCGCGGAAGGCCCACTTGCCCGCCCACTGTTCGCCGACGGCGATCGGCACGGAGGTATGCTGGCGTATGAGTCGGAGTGCCGCCGGGCTCTCACTACGCAAGGGATCTTCGATAAAAAACGGACGATACGGTTCGACTCCATTGCAGAATTGGATGCTGGCCGGTGGATCCAAGCGGGTATGCACATCGACTAAAATCTCGATCTCGTTCCCTAATTCCTCGCGAACGGTTTTGACCTGCTCAATGCCGTACTGCACCGCTCGGGTCGGTTCAAGCACCCCTGGACTCGTGGGGTCTACCAACCCCCAACGGGTGAATCGAAAGCCCGCCGCCGTGGTCCGCTTACAACTTTCGACCAGGTCTTCAAGCTTACTCGAATCACCGTTGTGCGGGTAACACACGACCTTGTCCCGAACCTGTCCACCGAGTAGCTCGTAGACCGGCACACCCAACGCCTTGCCCTTGATATCCCAGAGTGCGATATCGACTGCGCTTACGGCTGAGGTCTGCACGCCCCCGCCCGGAAAGAACCCACCTCGGAACATCACTTGCCAGAGATACTCGATGCGAAATGGGTTCTGCCCCAACAGATCGGGTTCCATGGAGCGAAGCACTTCGGCGATTGCCGCCCCTCTCCGTTTCATGCCGGCTTCGCCGATGCCGTAAATACCGTCGTCGGTTTCGACTTTAACAAAAATACCCCCTGCGAGGACAAAGGGTTTGATCGCCGTAATTTTCATTATATCCTCCACATTGCGGTTAGAGATTTTTGAATTTCCACACTGACAGCGCCGTGCGGCCGAAAATCCATTCGCGATCTGTTTGACTCAGGTCGGAAAAGTATTCCATCGGAAATTTCAGTGAACTGTCGTATCCTTCCCTTGAACTGACGGGCGGATAGTCACTGCCCCACATCACTCGTTGCGGGCCAAAAGCATCGACAACCATGCGGGCCAACGGGGGAACGTGTTCAAAGGGATACGGCAGCTTGCAGAATTCTCCAAAGCCGGGAAGCTTGATCGTCAGGTTGGGGTATTTCGCCAAGGCAAGAGCTTGCTTGAATTCGTCGTAAGGCGGTTCTGCCTCGGTGCCGATACCGCCCAAATGTTCGATGACAATCTGGAGGTCTGGGAAAGTCCTTAAGACTTCGGCAAACGCCTCACCCAGCAGTGTCGATGGACGAGCGGGCGCGCTGACAACAAGATCGAGTTCAGCGGCGGTACGCCACTGTGCCAGCGGATCAGCGGCATCCGCTCGCGAATCAACGCCGAGGCGAATGCCCACAATTCCCTGTGCCGCCCAGTGGCGCATTTTCTCCCCGGTGTCGGTTGTTTCCACAATCATTGCCGCGGAAAGTCGGTCTGGATATGCGCGCAAGCATTCGACGTGGTAGCTGTTATCGGTCGTTCCCGCGTGTTGGATTAAGACGGCTTTGTCGGCGCCGGAGCATTCCATGTGGTAAAGCAGTGATTCAATGGGTTCGTATTTATTCAGCCCGGCGTGGCAATGGGTGTCGACAATGGTCATTTATCGGTTCCTTTCTTCAAGTGAGAAACGTAGTTTGCCTGATAACTGTTACGAATCAGGTACAACAGGACGTGCGTTTATTTTGCAGAATGAGTTGTCGAGTTGAATTGTATCATTTTCGATATGCCTGACTCAACGGTAGCGGACTATTTTGGTTTTCACAAAGGAGCGAATTTTTGCTATAATTGTTTTGAATGTCTCTTGACTTTGGTAAATTAACCGCCAATAACTAACAGAACCTTGAAAAGGCTTACAAACGGTTGTGAGAATTATCTCCGGAATGCAAAGCCCCAAGAGGGACGTTGTGACAGTTCTTCGGTCTAACGTTTTCAAGGTTGCATTTTTCCCTATTTACCGAGGTCAAAATAGAAGGAGTCAGTGTAAACTGTCTCTCTGACTATTACACATTTTTCCAATAATTGTTCCGAATAATTCGCCACCTATTCGGGCCCCTGGCATCAAGGAGTAGAAATGAAAGCAGATCGTTGCAACACGCCTGAGACCGCTGATCGCCACCCAATCCCCGATCGGCTGATTGTCTTAACATTTGATGACGGCGTCAAGTCGCAATTCACCTTTGCCGCACCGCTGCTTAAGCAATACGGTTTCGGAGCGACGTTCTTCATCACCGAAGGACTCGGCTTTCTCAAGGACAAGCAGCGCTACATGACGTGGGAAGAGGTCTGGGAACTGCATCTGGCGGGATTTGAAATCGGCAACCACACACGCCACCACAGAAACGTCAATGACCAGTCCCAAGACGAACTGGCAGCGGACCTCGACCACATTGACCAACGTTGCAAAGAATACGGAATTCCTGTCCCGCAGATATTCTGTTATCCAGGATATAGTAACGGTCCAGGGGCGGTAGAGGTACTTATGGAAAAAGGATTTTGCTTCGCCAGACGCGGTGTGGCACCCGAATTCTCCTACGATTCAGAAGGCGGACGAGGTCCCGCTTACGACCCAACGCACCACCACCCGCTGCTCATTCCCACGACCGGCGCTTCAGGGCCGAACTGGAAATTCGATGATTTTGTCTGGGGCGTCGAACAGGCGAGGGATGGCAAAATCACCGTCCTAACGTTCCACGGGGTGCCAGATCTGGATCATCCGTGGGTGGACACCTCGCCCCAAATGTTCGAAGCCTGCATGCGTTATCTGAATGAGAACGGTTATACCGTCATCCCCCTGGGCGGTTTGGAAAAATACATCAGCCCGGCCCGGGACCGAATCTGACAAATATCAAGTGGAGGAAAATATGAAAACGTTGCTGATTTTACGGCATGCCAAATCGAGTTGGAATGACATCGAGTTGGCAGACCATGACCGGCCGCTGAATAAGCGCGGCAAGCGTGATGCGCCGCGCATGGGGCAACTTCTGCGCGAACAGGGACTCGTGCCAGACCAGATTATCAGTTCAACGGCCAAACGCGCGCGACAGACAGCCAAGAGAGTCGCCAAAGCCAGTGGTTATACGGGCAAGATTACCTTGACCCGTGCCTTCTATCACGCCAGTCCAGAAGCGTACTTCGCGGTTTTATCCGATTTGCCGGACGATTATCAGCGGGTCATGGTTGTGGGACATAATCCCGGCATGGAAGAGCTCGTCGCCAGATTGACCCGCCGTCCGGAAATCATGACGACGGCGGCGCTTGCCCATGTCTCGCTCCCCATCGAACACTGGTATGAAGTCCATGATCGGGTGAAAGGGGGGTTAATCCATATCTGGCGTCCAAAAGAATTGGACACGGCAACGTCCACGTCCAAGACGGATGGGGTTTAATGTTGAATTCTCATTCGGCGGTCTCAGGGGCGCGTCGGACTTCCGTCGGGCAACCGAGTCTGTGTCCATTGCTCGACTATATCCTGACACGGATATTTTGCCGCCAGTTCTTCGTTAATATCAATCCCCAAGCCCGGTTGATCATTTGGATACATGTATCCATTGCGCACCTCTGGTGTGCCCGGGAACACTTCGTATATGAGTTCGGAGAAGCGGCACCATTCCTGAATCCCAAAATTAGGGGCCCACAAATCCAGGTGCAAGTTCGCGGCGTGTCCCACCGGTGAGGTATCGCCGGGGCCGTGCCAGGCCGTGCGTACCCCATACATATTGGCAAATGCCGCCACATTGCGAGCCGGCGTTATGCCTCCCATCTGGCTCACGTGCATCCGGATGAAGTCAATCAACTTTCCCTCAATCAGCGGCTGCCACTCCCGGGGATTGTTGAACAGTTCCCCCATGGCAATGGGAGTACAGCATTGCTGACGAATGTGATGAAACCATTCTAGGTCTTCCGGCGCCAACGCATCCTCCAAAAAGAAGAGTTTGAACGGCTCGACATCTTTGGCAAATTGTACCGCCTCAATCGGTACTAGACGCTCGTGGATATCGTGCAGGAGTTCGACTTCATCCCCGACATGCGATCGGACATGTTCAATCATCTTCAGCGCGTGGCGCACATATTCTCGCGGATCGAAGTAAGCGCCTTCCGGCGTACCGTCGGGTTTGACGAGCTTGCTGGCTTCCCCGCCATACCCACCCATTTGAATCCGTATGTAGCGGTATCCTTCATCCATAAATCTCCGAACGCTATCTGCGACCTGCTCTGGACTGCTGCCGCCGGCATGACCATAGACGGCAGCCGCCTCCCGACATTTGCCCCCCAAAAGTTGATAGAGCGGCATTCCCGCTTGTTTCCCTTTAATATCCCAGAGGGCTTGATCGACGCCGGAGACCGCATTGCTGAGCACCGGTCCATTCCGCCAATAACTGTGCACCATCGACATCTGCCAGATTTCCTCAATGCGAGAGACATCTTTACCGATGAGGAACGGTTTCAGGTGTTTTTCGATTGCGCTGTGAACGGCGTGAATGCGTTGGGTGAAGGTGGCACAGCCCAAGCCGTACAGCCCCGGCTCGGACGTTATTATTTTTACGACGACCAATCGTGACCCACCGGGCTGAGTCATAATCGTTTGGACATCTTTGATTGTCACGACAGCCATTACGATTCGGCTCCTTTCTACTTTGCTAACGGATCCTGAAGGTTATTGTATTGGTCAGAAAGATGAGAGACGTTCATCCTCCGTGAATATTATTGCACGACTCACAAGCGTTATGCAAGCGGTTACTATCACTCATGTAGGGTCATTTTCCGTCGAAGTTACCAATTCTGTCATCTTGAGCCCTTCGCAAGCTCAGGGTAAACTCCGCGAAAGATCCCTATTGTGTGGTGAGCAGAGATTCTTCGCGAAGCCTGTCCTCGAGCGAAGCGAAGGGCTCAGAATGACAGAACTGTCTCAATATGCGAAATGACCGAGAATTAAATGACACTATCACTCATGTGTATGCTGCGGTTGCTCGTTTGCCGGCGTTATGTTGGCGAATTTTTTGCGCCCGACACCCCGTCG
Organism: Candidatus Poribacteria bacterium; assembly: GCA_027296925.1. GTDB lineage: Bacteria > Poribacteria > WGA-4E > WGA-4E > PCPOR2b > JAPUIP01. The sequence goes on from JAPUIP010000091.1 coordinate 8,867, forward strand.
GACTTTTTCTTGGATTTTTTGTCCCGAAAAATGGTATCCTCCTTCAGTCGGTGAGAATGTATCCAAATTCTGTAGTGGTCAGGTAGATGTTGCACCGCGTAGGGGACGTGCGCCGTCCCGGGCCAAGTTCCTGAGCCCGCGAAGGGCTAGAGACTTGCATCCCGATTCATCGCGGGACAGAGCCCCGACTACACGTTATGCAAGATGTTGTTGACTTATACAGAATGTATCCAAATTCCCTTGTCTCTGAAGATGGACACTATGGCGGGAAGAAATCCCATAGACACCGCAACAGTGCGATGAAAAATGGACATGATTGAGAATGACTAAAGCCCTTTCAGCCCCAATGATAGAGGAGGATAAATCGTGAATTCAAGACGAGTTTCTGAGATTCTAAGTTGGTATCCAGAACTGACGCCGGAACAGCAACGTAACTTCTTGCGGATTACCAATTATGGCCGCATTGGTGGTTCGGGAAAGTATGTGATCTTACCCGTAGATCAAGGTTTTGAACATGGCCCGGGCCGAAGTTTTGAGCCTAATCCCGAAGGGTACGACCCAGTCTACCATCCACAATTGGCGCTTGATGCCGGCTGCAATGCGTATGCAGCCCTTTTAGGCGCGCTTGAAGCCGCATCCGATGTCATCGCTGCCGCAGATTTACCGACAATCCTGAAAGTCAACTCGCACGATCTGATGATGACGGATGGTGCAGACCCGTCCCCGGCAATCACCGCATGGGTTGAAGATGCAGCGCGCCTCAACTGCGAGGCTGTTGGCTTCACAATCTATCCGGGTTCCGCACATAGTCAGGAGATGTACGGTCAGGTCCGTGAGTTGGCCAATGACGCCAGAGCCGCGGGACTCATTGTCGTTCTCTGGACGTATCCCCGCGGCAGTGGGTTACCTTCTAAAGAGGCGGAAACAGCGGTTGATGTTGTATGCTATGCCGTTCATATCGCGGCACAACTCGGCGCCCACATTATCAAGTGTAAACCGTCAACAGAACTGATTGCGCTGCCAGATCATATCAAGCAAGGCACCTACGCTGAGGCTCCAATCGAGACGCTCGCTGACCGCACGAAACTCGTTGTCAGATCTGCGTTTGGTGGTCGTCGGGTTGTGATTAACTCCGGTGGTGAGGCAAAGACGACGGAGGCCGTTTTAGAAGAGATCAAGCAGTTGAATGCCGGCGGGTCTTTCGGTTCCATCGTGGGTCGAAATGCGTTCCAGCGTCCAAAAGATGAGGCGGTCGATCTGCTTCATCAAATCCAGGATATTTACTTAACCTGAGTTTGTCTCACCGGGCGCAAACGGCAGGGCTGTGGGGGACGAAGGCGTGAGGTCTTGTTCGGTTGGGAGCGTGCTTCAGTCCCTCAACACCTTGAAGAAATGTACGTCGGGTACCGGGTGGATGCCGGGCGAATAGGGGTGGTCAATGCAGAAGACGGAGGAATGCCCCCCGGTTACGTCCTTATCAAGCAAAAGGGCAGTTATATGCGTTACGCGCAAACCATCAACGACTAATATTGATGATGAAATAAAAGACATCGAGCAATACGATTTACCCATTATGAAAACGCATTTTAGAGAATACAAAAAATG
>JAPUIP010000092.1 GCA_027296925.1 Candidatus Poribacteria bacterium
CACCTATGTTGCCAGGCTTAGGCTGCAATGGAGAGATGCGCGAGCAAATCACAACTAAAATTGGGATAAAAGCGGTGCTCATACAGCCTGGCATTTTCCAGATGGGAAGCGACCCCAGCGAAAAAGGATATCGGTGGTTTGAGGTACCTAAACACCAGGTCACCCTTACCAAGCCCTTAATCACCCTGTAGAGGGCGTCAGTTGGAATGATGTACAGATTTTCTTGCAAAAGCTCAACGCGATGGGGCCTGAGACTTATAGACTTCCAACAGAGGCGGAGTGGGAATATGCGTGCCGGGCCGGGACGACAACGCGATATAGCTTCGGTGATGATGAAAGCCTGCTTGACGAATATGCCTGGTACGAAGAAAATCGCGAAGGTATTCACCATCCTGTAGGGGAGAAAAAGCCTAATCCATGGGGGCTTTATGATATGCATGGGAATGTCTGGGAATGGTGTAGCGATTGGTATGAGCTCTATTCATCAGAGCCAGTGGTGGATCCGCAAGGTCCTGAAACTGGTCCAGCTCGTGTGCTTCGTAGTGGGTATAAAGATAGAAATCTTCACTGTGCGATTCGCTATTTTGAGCGACCAACCGGAAAAGGGGTGAATATCGGATTTCGTGTGGTGATTGAGCCTAAGAAGTAAAGCGAAGTAGACAGTAGTGCCCGGTCTGTATTGCTTGCAGAGCATCGACAAAAACGAGGCTCAGTTTTATCAGAATGCTGAACTCCACCCAAACCCTTTCTCGATTCTACGAATGGTTCCGTTCCGTAAACGGCTTCTCATGGTGGACATTTGCCATTCTCTGTTTCGCCGTCGGTTTGGGGATTTTTCTTCGGTTACAGAGCCTTCCTCTGTTGGAAGGACGGTATTTCCTGGGCACGGACGCCTATCGTTTTGTTCGGCAATCCCAGCAAATCCTTCGACATGGGGCGCTGCCCTCGCACGATGAAATGCGAGCCGTCCCTTTAGGCAAAGATAACTCCTACCAACTCACCTTTTATCCATACGCTCTTGCCTATACTTTCCGCCTATTGAAACTGTTGTTGCCGCGTCTCACACTTGAGAAGGCCGCTATCCTTTATCCAGTAATCACCTTCGGCTTTATTTGTTTTGCTTTCTTCCTGCTTGTTCGCCACCTCACCGAGGTTTCCACGGCACTCTTTGCTGTGTTGGGCTTGACCACTGTTCCTGATTTTATTCCGCGAACGATGGCAGGTTTTGCAGATCGCGATGCATTGACGCTACTGCTCTTCTTGCTCGCAATTTTGCTCTACTGCCAATCCTGGCGAGTCAATACATTCTTCAAAAAAGGGTTGCTAGTAGTGCTCTCAGGAGTGATAACAGGGCTCTTGGGGCTCACCTGGATTGGCGTTGGGGTGCTGACAATGATTATAGTGGTTTTGAATGCCGTGTACTTTTTAACCAACCTCTTTTCAGCACGTCAAGTTAATATCCGTTCCAATCCCCTCCCCTCGCATGGTACTCACAAAGTCACCGAAACCGTCAATCGATAGGACCGCCGCGCGATCAAAAGGCGATACGAGAAAGCTACTGGCAATGTGGGCTTTATGGTGTTCAACGTTGTGAATTTGGGCGCGGAGACTTGATGTGTAGGTATTGAATGTCTCGCAGAGTTCCCGCTCCACACCGCGAATCTTCCCAGCGTTAGTCAGTCAATCCTTCAGCAGGCTGAAACGGGGGCGGTGAGAAAGCGCAAAAATTAGCTTCTTGTATAGATGGACACTCGGATCGCGCGAGATGCCGATATGGTCGAGGTCTGCGAGCGTAATGCCGGCGGTTTCCAAACAGTAGCGAATTGACTGCCGGGGAAATCCGGCCCAATATTTGATCCGGTTAAAGCGTTCCTCCTCAACGGCAGCGAGGAGCCTCCCATTATGAATCAAGCAAGCAGATGCACCACCATGGTAGGCATTAATGCCGAGAATGTACATGAAATCCTCTAGCGAGTTTGTGAAAACAGGGGTAGGTTGGGATAGGCTCTCAGAAATTTCGGCGGGATAAGCATATCGTCCATTATATATAGGGTCCGCTCGTATATTACAATCGCGGAAAAGATTCAACCGAAAACTTCAACAACAGGGGGGATGAGACCACGAGAATCAAGCAGAATAGGAGTGAAGCGGTATGTTTAAACATACCGCTTTGCGAGTGAAAACGAAGTGGGGATTCAATCTGTCGGATCCGGATCCTTTTGAAGCGCTTTCTGATAGAGTGCAGTTCCGTAGAATTCATAGGAGGCGGCTTTGTCCGGAACGTCGGTCAAGTGCACGGTAAACCGAGCCGGCACCCCGTTTTCTGGCAGATAATCCCGGAAAAAGTTACGGTAGCCTTCGGCATAAGCCTGTCGCAGCCGCTCTTGCTCTGCCGCGTAGCCGGCCGGATCTACCAGCGGATTCGGGGATTTGGGTTGGCAACCGAAGGCGTGTATCTCAATGAAGTCTACCTTTTTTAGAGAGTCGCAGATGCCGGCGTCTCGCAGCCACGCCTCCCAACTTTTGAAGACCAGCGGAATCTCCTGCTCCGGCTCCATCGAGACCAATTCATCAAGGTTCAACACACCTTTCGCGGAGTATCCTCCCGTCAAGCCGGCAAAATAAATCTTCAGATCCCCATCCGGTAACTCCTCAGTAACCAAAGCTGACAATACTGGATGATCACCGTGGTAGTAATAAGTCAACTTCCCGCGCTTCTTGACGTTAAACGCCATTACAGATTCCTCCAGAGGAAATTTACTGCGCAAGCTATAATTAGCGTTTCTCGACCCGTCTTCCTAAGAAGAAGATCAGGATACCCGCAAAAAGCGAGCCCATCTCCGTACCCATCGCGCCGCTCTCACTCAAGCCGGAGGGGTTCACGCATCCAACGTATAAGCCGACCCCTAGAAACGCCATGCCTATAAATTCTATCGTTTTGCCTACAATAAACACGCTTTCTCCCCATTCCATAGACAACCGACTTCAAGGGTATCGTGTGGCATACTGCTGCCTAGCAACTAATAAAGGCTCTTGATACGCCCCCACGGCATCGCTTTCTGATTCTGATTTAGCTTCAGTTCTGCTGTAAATACCAGGTCTGCAAGGTCATCTGATCGCGTTTGTCCCTCCGGCGCCCAAGTGAACCGATGGTTCAACTGCCCTTGGTCAACGTCATTATAGTAAATGCCGAAACCGATGGTTTCCTCATTTTTTGTCGGTGTGTACCCCAGGTTAAAACTTAATTCACAAGACTGCCCATCACTTGCCCAGGCAATCATCATACGTGAAGAGGTAGACTGGGGTGCGTCTTCTCCAACAGGAAGAATGTAACGATATAGATCGCTTTTGTGTCCTGTATGATCTATGTCAAGATAGAGCTCCAAGCGATCTTGAAGAGCGAGCTTTTCATGATGCGTCTCAATTTGATCATCCGTCAATTGAACCGCCAGGTAGAGAAATCTATTGCGCCATACCACAGCAAAAGTCCCTTTGAAATCATCCGAATCCAGCCAGCGCCGGTCTTCTTTAACTTCCTGCTCTAGTTTGGCCGGGATTGCCTCTTCCCACGCTGGATCGTCAAGGAACCCATCAACGTTTGGGGCAACCTCCACCAACTTGGCTCTATATTGGAAATCAAGACCTGTTTCTGGATCTATGATCCGTGCAAAGCTCATGTTCACTGCAATCAGCATGACCACTGTACATAAGAAAAACTGTTTCATAAAATCTCCCTTCTTTCATAAATTTGGTTAATCAAACTGTTTGTAGTATACTGGCATGGATAGTAGGTGTCAAGAAAAAAGCACCTGTTCCGTAGATCTGAGTAGCGACTACCACTGACTGTTGGTCTGCGTTTGGGAAAGTTGCCGGAGACAAATAATTCCTGTACATCTTCAACAGATCTGATGTATAATCGATAAGAGTTACGTGGGGTGCAGACGCTTGCTCTTCTGCACGCCGGTAAAGGAGGTAAATCTTGGGCGACAACAAAGCAGATGTGATTATCATTGGCGGCGGCGTGATCGGTTGCGCGATTGCCTATAACCTCGTCAGAGCGCAGGTGAAGCCGCTGGTTATTGACAAAGCCGATGGTGTCGGTAGAGAAGCGTCATGGGCCGGCGCTGGAATTTTGGCATCTCACGCCTCAACACGAGAGCCGTATGCGGAACTTTGCCGTGCGAGTCTTATGCTCTATCCTGCGTTGGCGGAGGCGTTAAAAGCGGAAACCCACATCGATATCGAATTTATTCAGTCTGGCTCAATCGCTTTATGTCTTAACGAAGAGGAGAAGCGAGGGTTGACAGGATTAGCAGAACGTCGGCGAGATCGCGGTTTCTCTACAGAAGTCCTGACACCAGAGCAAGTATGGGAATTGGAACCTGCAATATCGAGCGCTATTGTTGGGGGAATTCGCTTTCCCTATGATGCCCAGGTCAGAAATCCCAAACTGGTGAAAGCACTTGCAAACGGGGCAGCACTGTTGGGAGCGGAATTTCTATTCGGGAATTCCGTCACCGGGTTCTTACGAGAAGGCGACCGTGTCATCGGCGTTGAAGCTAACGGAAAAGCATACTGCGGGGACACGTTCGTGATTGCCGCGGGCTGCTGGTCTGGCAAAGTTGCGGCTATGCTCAACTACTCACTGCCGATTGAGCCGGCACGTGGACAGATGGTGTTGGCCGAGACAATGCCACCGATTTTGCGGCATGTCGTCGACGGGCTTGGCGTCTACCTCGTTCCCCGATCCGATGGAAAGATCCTGATTGGCGCGACCGTCGAATTCGTCGGCTATGACAAACGAACGACGCTGGAGGGCACGCGTCAGATAATCGAGGCGGGCGTCGCATTGCTGCCTGAGCTTGCGGACAAAACGTTCGTACAGGTATGGGCAGGATTACGGCCTTATACGAAGGGCACCCCCTATCTTGGAAGGTTGCCCGGTATCGACAACGTGATTGTTGCATCTGGGCATTTCAAGAACGGCATTCTACTCGCACCGATTACGGGGAAGCTGATCAGTGAACTCATTACGACGGGAAACCCCTCGATGTCGCTGGAACCATTCCGTCTTGAACGCAATGGGTAATGCGCAATCCAGCCCAAGCAGACTGAACGGTGAGCGAACTGATGAAAGCAGAAACTCAGTAGCGGGTCAACTGATGACGCCATTAGAACAACAGCAAGGCATATTTCTCGGTACATCGGCGTGGACTCATAAGGATTGGATCGGCAACTTTTACCCGCCCAACTGTTCGCCCAGAAATTATCTCGTCGAATATGCAAAGCGACTCCCAACGGTAGAAATTGATAGCACGTTCTACGCCATTCCAAAAGTGACCACGGTCAAGGGATGGAAGGCAAAGACGGACGACCGGTTTGTATTCGCCGCAAAGTTTCCGCAGCTCATCACCCATGAAAGGCGGTTGATTGATTGCCAGGATGAAGTGACGATGTTTTTAGACGTTATGACGTATCTCGACGCGAAACTGGGACCGCTGCTCTTACAGTTTCCGCCCGGCTTCCGGATCGAGTCGTTTAATGTCCTCGCGCGATTTTTGGAGCAGCTTCCCCAAGGTTTTCGCTATGCCGTTGAGGTACGTCATCCTGGTTGGATCACCGACCGTTTTTTCGAGCTGCTGCGATCTCACCGTGTTGCGTTTGCGCTGGTCGATTCGCCGTGGTTGCCGCGACAGGCAATGGCGACGACTGATTTTGCCTACCTCCGTTGGCTGGGCGATCGGTGCGCCCCTATGGAGGACTTCTCCAGGATGCGGCTCAATCGTAGTGAAGACCTGGAGTGGTGGGCCAAACGTATCAGTGAAATGCGAGCCCAAGGCGTCGATGCCTACGGCTATTTTAATAACCACTACGCCGGGCATTCTCCCTCGTCATTGCAGGAGTTCTTGGATCTTTATCAACTGAGATGCGCACAGCAAATCGACACCTCTGGCGACGTGGAATAAGGAGCACCGGATAGGCAATTGATGATTCAACGGCTGATTTTCTCACTAGCGTAAGTTATGTTTATGGAAGTGAAGTCGTTTGTTAGGAGATAAAAAGAATGACTCAGATTCAAGCCTCGATTTCAAAACGAGTGCGGAAAGTCGTTGAAGTAAGACATCAGTTCACAAAAAATAAATCTGTGGCGACAAAATGACAGAAAACCCGAAAAAAAACACATGCCCGGAAACCAGTTGGACATCTTTGCGTCCGAAGGTTACGGAGACGCTGTTGGCGGATATAACCCAACGGATCGTGGCGGAATTTCATCCCAATCAGGTCATTCTGTTCGGCTCTTATGCTGATGGGAAGCCCAACGCGAACAGTGATGTAGACCTACTGGTTGTAATGGATTCAAACGAACCAATGACACAACGCGCTATCCGTGTTGCAGAGGTGGCGCAGGTGCGTTTCCTGCCGATGGATATACTGGTATATACACGCGATGAGATTACGGAGCGGCTGGCAAAGGGTGATTTCTTCATTATTGAAATTTTGACGACGGGAAAGGTCTTGTATCGTTATGACCCTGGTTGATGAATGGATCGAGAAAGCCGAAGCAGATTTCAAAGGTGCCGTGGCATTAAATCGCCGCCGAAAAGACCCTTTGCCGGATTTGGTCTGCTATCACTGCCAGCAGAGCGCAGAGAAGTATCTGAAGGCATTTCTCATTGCCCAAGGCATAACGCCGCCGCGCATCCATGATCTGGTGCAACAAGCGTTTCCTTTATTCATTGTGATATGCTTTTCTTGATCACCGATGCCGGATGAGAAAATCAAT
>JAPUIP010000093.1 GCA_027296925.1 Candidatus Poribacteria bacterium
TCGAAGAAATCCTCCTCTTCTTCTCCCGTGTCTGCCGAGACATCCGCATCGGCATCGTCCAGTTCCTCTGTGGGTGCGTCGATGCCTTCGTCCAGCAGGGAAGGCTCTGCATCAAAGAGATCTTCCGCCTCTTCTCCGACGTTTGCCAGCAGATCATCCTCTGCGGCGAGAACGCCGATTTCCGGCTCGGCGTCAGGGAAATCTCCCTCTTCTTCCTCACCCATATCTTCGATACCGTTATCACCGTCGGTGCCGAACTCGACGTCGGGAAGATCTTCGATCGATTCATCCAAAAAGTCTTTAAGCGGATCTTCTCCCTCTGGATGGTCGATGTTGTCCGCGGTCTGGTCCACTGATTGCGCATTTTCAGCTAGAACGGATTCTCCATCCAGAAGTCTCAGGAGTGAGGCTTCGTAATCTGCATCTGTTCCATCCTCGGCTGCTTCGACCTCAAATTCCGGATCGCTGAGTCCGAGACTCGCGTCGATATGTTCATCTTCAGTGCCATCACCCACATATTTTGGAACTTCTGCGGTAACAATTTCCAGCACAGGTTGCCGGCCAATCGAACGCTCTGGAGAACTGTCTGCCAGAGCAACCTGACGGAGACGCATCTGATGCCGTCGCCATAAAGCGCCGGCGACGATACCTCCCGATAGCACCGCTCCAAAGAATGCAAATAGCGGAAATGGTAATTTCCGTGAAGCAACCACTTCAACGGTTTGGAGTGGAATATCAGCGACGTATTGGGGATTGGCAGCGATGATGAATTTGTATTCTCCGGTAAATTCCGCAGGGGAGTATTTTTCTCGAAAAACAGATTTGTCACCGAAGCGCGTGAGTCGAAGCCGTTCAGTGCCAGCAGGGGTAACCGCGTGGACATCAATCTGTGATAGTTGGCTGATTTCTCTGGTGGCTTCAACCTCAAGCCGAATTTTCTCATCTAAAGCGTAGGACGTTTTTAGTGGCTTGAACACTAATCTGATAACATCAGACCGGAGATCTCTCTGCACCGCAACGGTTTGCTTAATCTCGTTGCCCTGTCGATTTTGGATAGCGGCTCGCCACCAGCCGAGCACCGGTTTGTTGATCCAATAAAGTTGGTACGTATCTTCTTGTGCGTAAGGATAAATGTAATTGCCGTCAGGCTCTGTCAACGTAATCTCAACGTCTTTCCCTTTCTCAAACGTAAACTGAATTTCAACTTCGCGATGGCGTGGATCATAAAAAAACATCGACACTTTTTCTTCGACAGCTTGTATCAATCGGGGCATTGATTCGGTAGTTGGGGATGAATACCCTTGAAGTTGATTGACAATCTGCAAGAAAATGCCGACAAGATCTGTGCTTGACGGTGTATAAAATTCGTGGCGAGTGGATTGCTGGTCGGGGGAGAGCGTTGCTGTTACGATCGCATTTAGGAGCGGTATGTCGGTTCGATATGTCAAAGCGGCCGTGTACACTTCAACACTGTTTTGAGCGAGGCGGGAAAGGGTACGATTGAGCCGCGGGTCATGGCCGATTCGTCCACTTGCAATCGGATCGAGAGATTCTTCCGGCTGGAGATTCTCCTTCAAAATTCCACCTTCATCCGGCAAGCTATCGATGAGCAGAATGATTGCTCGCTTCGCGGCTTCGCGGGGCTCCGCTAACAGTATCGATGCGCCTGTTGATAAAGATGCGCCGATGTCCTTGAAATTGGGACTGTGCGGATAAAAGCCTTCGACCTGACGCTTGATTTCCTCTTTCTGATCAATATCGCCGGTCAGTTCTGTCATGGACAGAAAAACGGGTTGGCCACTGAGATCGACGATGCTCAGGCGATCTCCGCTCTGAAGCCGATCGATGAGGAGTTTTGCGGCTTGCCATCGCATGCCTTGCCTATCCATACGTTGCGAATTATCAATAAGCAAGACCAGATCAAGATGTGGCAAAGGAGAGGCTGAAGCGGCGGGATTGAGATGAATCAATGTGCCACAAAGTAGTAGTATCAGGAACCAATCTCGTGGCAGACGTAAAACGGCTATAAGTTTTTCCGGACTCCCTCTCATTTGGAACTCCCTCTATCGACGTTTCAGCATCGAAGCAGCACTATTTCCCGACTGGCCCCAGGCGTTCGTGGCACACCTGCGGGTGGGGGCAATAAGTTATTAACTTATCGTCACGGAAATAGGTTTACTGAAGGGAAAAGGAGAGGATCGGCCAAAAAATAAGGACAGAACGTACTGTAGAACACTGCGAGTCAAGTCCTACCCCCCTGTCTACGTCCTGTCCAATGGTTGAGCTATCAAACCCAAAAGTTTGTTTGCTGATTTACAATATTAGCAATCATTATGCCAACATCCGAAATTCACCGCGGTTTTTATCGATTGGGATCCGTATTTCATTCCCCGGTAACCCCGGAAATGCTTGTCAACTCTACACTGAAATCCTAACTGGATAAATTTTGCGTTCATGTGAAAGTTGTGCAGGAGTGCCTCCGGTTTGCATTCTAGCCTTTCTCCGCCATGTCTGATATTCTATAAACGATTGCATTTTTTAGATGCATCATTCGTTTAAGGAAATCCTTGAAGAAACCGTGCAATCGAATAGTATGATTGGAAACGCTTTGATATTGACGTTCCTCTTTTTTCGTGTTAGAATGAAGAGGCAAAACTGTCTTGTTCCTCCGGAGAGAATGCGTTCCCATGCCTGCCTGTTTTGTACACCTTGAAATGATCTGAACTTTTGGAATTGATTGAACAGGGAGAGGTCACCGGATATGAAAAACAAAATGCGTGTTTTGAGTGGTATGTTGATACTCCTTGGTAGTCTGCTATCCATTCCCTGGCTGGCAGCCCTGTCAGATGAAGGGCTTGTGTACGTTATCGACATACGAAATGAAATCGGCAGTGGACTGCGTGTATACATTGAGAACGGTATTCGACAGGCAGAGGAAGCAGATGTGGACGCGATTATTTTTGATGTTCATACGCCCGGAGGTGCTGTCGCAGCGGCACGAGATATTATCGACGCGATTCAGCGCACAGACATTCCCACGATTGCTTTCGTCAACACGGAGGCAATTTCCGCCGGTGCGATGATTTCCCTGTCCTGTGATCAGATTATCATGAGGCCCGGAGGAGCGATTGGAGATTCCGCACCGGTCACAATTCAAGGCGAGGAACTCAGTGAAAAAGCGGTTTCCTACATCCGGGGGAAGATTCGCGCAACCGCAGAGCGACAAGGCAGGAACCCGGATATTGCCGCAGCGATGGTGGATAAGCGGCTCGTGCTTGTCAGGTTGGAAAATGGCGAGATTGTGGCGCTCAGGCCGGAAGCGTATAGCGAGCAAAAAGAAGACGGCGAGGAGATGGAAATCATCGCTGATGAAGGTGAGTTGTTGACATTGACCACAGAAGAGGCATTGCGGTATCATCTGGCGGATGGGGAGGCAGATACTATCGACGATCTGCTGGCGATGTATCAGATCGTCGAAGTCGATGATGAACGCAAGGTCTTAACGATGGATGCGGTGACGGAGGAGCGGGCAGCGCTCGGCGATGATAATGTGAAAGTCATTAAGTCCCTCGAAAATGCAACAACTAAGGAAGTGTCATTGACGTTTATGGATCGCTTCGTGCTTTTCATTACCAGCCCCGTTGTGAGTGCAATGCTCTTAGCTCTCGGAGGAATTGGGCTATGGGTGGAGATTCAGACTCCCGGCTTCGGTTTCCCAGGCATCACTGGACTTATCTGTCTTGCATTGGTATTTGGGGGACACAGGCTCCTTAATATTGCAGTAGACTATGCAATCCTGGTATTCATCGTTGGTGTTGCTTTGCTCCTGCTAGAGTTCTTCGTTATACCGGGGTTTGGCATTGCGGGTATCGCTGGAATTGCCCTGATGTTGGGTAGTGTCTTTTTTGTCTTCAGAAATGCTTACGAACTGAGTACTGCCATTACATCGTTCTCTATCTCGATTCTCCTCATGTTTGTCATTGCGATTGTTCTGGCCTACACCTTGCCCAAAACCCGTACATGGAATAACCTGGTTTTGGAGACCGCGATGGACTCAGGGATGGGGTATCACTCCGCACCACGTGAAGATTTCCAGGAATACCTCGGCAACACCGGTATTGCGATGACTCCATTACGTCCGTCCGGCATGATTCGCGTTGGTGATAGACGACTCGATGTGGTCACTGCGGGTGATTTTATTGCGCCGGAAACACCGGTAAGAATCATTGCTGTTGAAGGGGCTAAAATCTCTGTCGAAGTGGTCGATGAAACGTAAAGCGTAAAACGTAAAAATCAACGAATAACGAGTGACGCGTCGATTTGACCTATTGCGCATCACGAGGTGTTCTATGTCATGGGTGTCGATTTTCCTCATCGGTCTCGGTGCTTTATTGGTATTCATTGAAATTGTCCTGTTGCCTGGTTTTGGGGCTGCGGGCATTCCCGGGATTGCGTTGATCGCCATTGGCATAGGACTTGTGTGGTCAGAGTTTGGGCTGAAAGTTGCCTTGATTTATGCCGGCGCTACGGTGACATTAACTATACCGATTGGCATTCTGGGACTGTGGCTTGCCCCTCGCACAAAACTGGGAAAATCATTCATCCTGGATACGGCTGAGAGCCGCGAGGAGGGGTTTCAAGCGCCTCCACCAGATTTAGTTAACCTGGTTGGCAAATCGGGAAAGTCGATTACCCCCTTACGTCCTGCTGGTGCAGCGTTGATCAATGGACGGCGGGCAGATGTTGTTACGCTTGGAGATTTTATAGAAGCCGAAACAGAAGTTGAAGTGATTCTTGTCGAAGGCAATCGTGTTGTCGTCCGTAGCCTGTAATTATGCAAAGGGTTTTTCTCATTTCCTGATTTTTCCTCAACTTCAGAAGGAGATTCGATATGTCCCCAGAACAAGTCCCGGTAGCGATAATCGCTATCCTGATCATTGTTTTTTTCCTGGTTCTCTTTTGGATGGTGCCTGTTGGGCTTTGGATCGCTGCCCGTTTTGCCGGCGTAACTGTCCGCATCTTCAGAGACTTAGTTGGGATGCGATTGCGTCGGGTCAATCCATCTCTGATTGTGAACGCACAGATTAGCGCAACCAAAGCGGGATTGTCCCTTGACCTGGAGAAATTGGAAGCTCACTACCTGGCGCGTGGAAACGTCGTTCGTGTCGTCAATGCCTTGATCACGGCTGACAAAGCGAAGATTGAGCTCGGCTTTCAACAAGCGACTGCAATTGACCTGGCTGGACGGGACGTCCTCGACGCCGTACAGGTGAGTGTGAATCCACGAGTCATCACGACGCCTCGGATTTCCGCTGTCGCCCTGGATGGCGTACAACTGATCGCGACGGTGCGCATCACCGTCAGAGCAAACATCAACCGCCTTGTCGGTGGCGCGGGCGAAGAGACAATTATCGCTCGTGTTGGTGAAGGCATTGTCAGCGGGATCGGGGCCTCAGAAACTTATGAAGATGTCCTCGAAAATCCCGACGTCATCTCCAAAACCGTCTTGGCGCGAGGGCTTGATTCAGGGACAGCTTATGAGATCCTCTCAATTGACATCGCTGATGTGAATGTCGGAAAGAACATTGGCGCCCAACTGCAAGCTGAACAGGCGGAAGCAGATCTCATTGTCGCCCAGGCAAAAGCGGAGGAAAGGCGTGCAATGGCGGTTGCTCTCAAGCAAGAGATGACGGCAAAAGTGGAAGAGATGCGTGCGAAGGTTGTTGAGGCGGAATCCAGTGTTCCCCGTGCTATTGCGGACGCATTCCGAGCAGGAAATCTAGCAGGTCAAACCTAAAGGAGGTTATCGATGTTCTCCCCTTTTGTAATTTTAGCAATTGCAATAATT
>JAPUIP010000094.1 GCA_027296925.1 Candidatus Poribacteria bacterium
AACGTGAGTTCGACGTAAGAATTTTGTAGTAGCAAGGGATTGGAGCATTGGAGAAAAGCTTGTGCTGCCTGTGCCGAGCTTCGAGGTAAGCTTCGAAGTACGAGAAAGTGGGAAAAGCTTGCCCTAGACTGATAGGGTGAGAATCCGCCCATCAACCCTCTCACTTTCTCACCGTCTCACCTGCCCTTCGAGGCTCAGGACAAGCTTCACCTGCCCACCTACCCCAGGTGTTGTCTGCATCCTTATATCGAACTCACGTTATATAAGGACATTTACCATGAAGATGCAAAAATATGTTACACTTGGACTCATCGTTTTATTTAGTCCGATGTTTACGCAACAGTCGCACGCTGAGGCAGTTCCGGAGCCGACCGCAGAATCGGCGGCCTCGCCAACGGAGGAATCTGCACTCTCGGACAGTGGAGAGCCCGAAACCCCGTCGAAAGAGAAGAAGAAAAAGAAGAAGGAGAAGGTCAAGGTGTCAGGAGTTCTCCAGACTCATTTCTTGCACCGCTTCGATTCAAATGATGACGGCGAAGTCCGGGCGAACCGCTTTAGGGTTCAGCGGGCACAGATTACCTTCAGAGGCAAAGTCAATCGGTACGTCTCTTACGACGTGATGATAGATCCGCGGTCACCGGAAATCACCGGTGTGTTGCGGGACGCCTTTTTCGATGTGAAGAAGCTGATTCCACGCCACAGACTGCGGATCGGCCAACATAAGACCGAGTTCGGCTACGAAAACGGGAGGTCGTCGTCCCGGCTATATACGGTCAATCGTAGCGAAGTGTCCGACAATCTGGCGCGTGGTGAGGCGACGCTGCGCGATATAGGCGTTTCTATTCTAGGGGGGTGGCCGATTGCCGAGGGATTCAGGCTCGAAGACGCAATCTCGCTGGTCAACGGATCCGGGATGAATATGCCGGACGATACCAAGCGGAAGAACCTCTGGGGACGCGTTGGTGTCCGCTACAAGGGAATGGGCGCGGTAGCCAGACTCGGTGTCTCCGCTGCTGATGGTGACGTTAATGACGAAGGTGACCCTCTTGACCCCGCGGACGACTTTATATTCACGTTCAACCGTCTGGGTGCAGACGTCCAGATCAACCACGACCACTTCCGTCTGAACGCCGAATACGTGAAGGGGGAGAACGACGTGGATGGGGAGGTCGAGGAGCTGAGTGGCTACTATGTCACCCTGGTCGGAAAGACGCCCTGGCGGGTCGGGCCCGTCGTTCGCTACGACACGACCGATGAGGATGGTGATATATTCCGCCGGTGGACCCTCGGTGCGTACTACGGCCGTCCACGCGATGAGTTTCGCGTGCTGGTGAACTACGAGCGCCAGGAGGAGGAGGTAGAACTCGACGATGGTTCACTGGAGGTAACACGGGGAGACGACAGGCTGTATGTGTGGACACAAGTCCGTTTCTGAGTTGCTTGTTTAGCAACTTGGTACATTTCACTTCACGTTTGAACCTTCAAAATATGGAATTACAGATATGGAATTCTTGAACGAAGTACTCGCCCTCAGTTCTGTCACGACGATTGGGGCTGTTATTCTCAAATTGCTGCTTGCATTCGTACTGGGTGTGGTGATTGCTGCTGTGTACCATTGGACCCATTTTGGGCTGGCTGGAAAATCGTTCACGGATACGCTCATCATTCTCTGCATGTTGATTGCAGTGGTCATGGTCGTTATTGGCGACAGCATTGCCCTCGCCTTCAGCCTTGTCGGCGCGTTATCGATTATCCGATTTCGGACCGTGGTGCAGGACCCGCGGGATATCGCCTTCGTGTTTTTCTCATTGGCAATCGGCATGGCGGTTGGAGCAAGTGATCCTGCCGTTGCGATTACCGGGACCTTTCTCATCAGCGTCATCATTCTTGCCCTGCATCGATGGCATCTCTTGACCTCCAACGGAACCGGATTTACACTCACTTTCAAGACGACGCCCGACCAGGATTACGAGGGAGTTTACCGTTCAATTTTCCGCAAATATCTTGTCTCTGATCGCTTAATCGACCAAGAGGCAAAGAAGTCGGATACGGTGGAGTTCG
Organism: Candidatus Poribacteria bacterium; assembly: GCA_027296925.1. Taxonomy (GTDB): domain Bacteria; phylum Poribacteria; class WGA-4E; order WGA-4E; family PCPOR2b; genus JAPUIP01. The sequence continues at coordinate 2,062 of JAPUIP010000094.1, forward strand.
CGTTCTACGTGAAGCTGAAGTCCTCCAAACAGTGGTTGTCATTTTTTCAAGAGCTTTCTGCGTTGGAAGGTATCACGGGGGTCAAGATGGCGAGGAACTAGAGATTGTTTGGGTCAAGGAGGAATAGATGAACCCAAAAATTGTTAGACTTGTCGTATCGATGGTCGGTCTTCTTTTCATGGCTTTCAATTGTGATGCGGCTGATAAGCCGATTTTTGGTCCTCGCATCGATAAGGGCTTAATTGAGTCTAATCTGATAAATGAAGCGTCGGGCATAGCTGCCAGTCGTAAAAACCCAGGTGTCCTGTGGACACACAATGATGCGGGCGATCCAAATCGTATATACGCTTTCAATTCACAAGGAGAACATCTCGGTGTCTATACGATTGATGGAGTCAATGCGCGTGATTGGGAAGATATGACTCTCGGGCCGGGGCCTTTAGCGGGTGAACACTACCTTTATATTGGTGACATTGGCGATAACAAAGCGGCTAAACCTCTGAAGTTCATCTACCGCGTGCTTGAGCCCGTCGTAGATGAAAGCCAAACCCCAGTCGACACAATCATCTCTGGTGCGGAGACAATCACTTTTCAATATCCCGATGGAAACCGAGATGCCGAGACACTTATGATTGATCCATCGACAAGGGATATTTATGTCGTCTCCAAAAGCGAAATCAATGTGAGAGTCTACCGTGCGCCTTATCCTCAATCAATGACTGATACCATAATCCTTCAACCGGTGGCAACACTTGATTTGCAGGGAGCGGCTTTTTCGAAGGCTAAAATGGTAACTGGTGGCGACATCTCTCCTTCAGGGCTTGAGATGCTTATTAAGACCTATACGACCATCTATTATTGGCTCCGTGCACCAGAGCAGAATTTGTGGCAGGCTTTTGACAATGAACCGGTCAAAGTACCATACATCAACGAACCGCAAGGAGAAGCGATTGCTTTTGCGTCCGATGGGATGGGGTACTACACGATGAGTGAAGAAGACGGTGGCCGCCCAGCCCACCTCTATTTTTATCCTCGCCTCTCCTCCCCACCGACGAAGTTAAACTCGCGTGGTAAGCGAGTCGTTCCATGGGCAACAATCAAACAAGAAAGATGAATGCGACAAGCCTTCAAGACTACGGTGACCCGAATGAAAAAGGCAAAGCACATCCTCATCGCCACGCTCGTGATTCTCGGCGTTATCCTACTGTCGAATGCGTTAGTGCTGTTGACCCTCGAATGTGTCCTCTCACCGGAGGACATTTTTTGGGGGCATGACACCGCAGAACGCATCATGTCCGAGACTCCCGTTCAACGCGGCGCATCAGACACCGTTCAATTGCCTTCCCAAGCGGCAGAATGAGCAATGGAAGGGAAACGGAGAAATATGAAAACAGGACCTATTTCGCTTGTGTTATCGTTGGTTATCGCAGTCGTGTTTATCCAGCCCGGCGTCGGCTCCGCAGAAACAACGGATGCACTCGACAACTCACAATACACCCCACACCGCTCGGAACTGATTCGTGATTTCGCCATCACCGGAACGCTCGGGCTGACCCAATTACTCATTCCATTGAATTGGGAATCTCAGCGGCTGTTTCCCGACGACGTCAACAACCTCGATGAATCGATTCGCGATGCGCGGCACGCGAAATCCGATAATTTCCTTAACGGAAGCGGTGGCTCGCTTTCGACACCCCTTGCTGTTGCTGCGATCATCACGGGACTCAATTGGAGCGAAGACAGACCGTGGCGACAAACCGGGACTGAACTCCTCATCTTTGCCAATGGCGGCATTGCGAACGGTTTTTTGACCCAGAGTGTTAAGCGCGGATTTTCTCGGCGTCGCCCAATCCTCGAATTTGCCTCACCCACAGATCGAGCGGAATTGGATGCCAAAGCCACCAACCATAAATCTTTCTACTCCGGGCACACATCAACGGCATTCTATTCGGCATCGTTTTTACGCCGTCGTATCTCCCAGTCACTCGCGAGGCATGGGCATACAGGTATCAGGTCCGGGTACCAATGGCTGACAGGCATTGCCCTTTACGGTTGGGCGAGTTATGTCGGCTATTCGCGCATCGAGATTGATAAGCACTATTTTTCAGATGTGGTTGCGGGTGCGCTGATGGGGGTACTGTTTGAGGAAGTCTACTATCGATTCAACTCGAAGCATTGGAATACGCACGCCGCTTGGACGCTCACACCGCAGGTGACATCGGAATCGATTGGGGTCTATTTTGCCAAGCGTTTCTAGGTCATGCCTTTCACGTAGATTAGAAGGGATATCAATTCATTGTAGACATTTTCGTTTTTCTGTGTTAATCTATTCTCATCCGCAAATGCTGAGCGGCTCATCAACTGCCTAAACACAGAAATCGAGTAAAGACGATGTCAGATGAATGGATGCCCGGAAAGTTGTCGCAGATGATACGTGAAGGCACTTTGGGGGCGGCGTGGAAAGCCGTACAAGAAGCGCCGGTGCTGCGCGGAAAACTACCTTTTCTCACGCCAGATGCTATCGCAGAACGTTGTGCGTTGGCAGGATTTGAAGCGGAAGCTGTTCCGCATCTTCAATCAATGGCGGCTCGAATTGAGGAAGATCCGGATCTGAAGCGTCTCGCCTGGTATTGTCACTCGCGCTTATGCTCCGGTTCATCCCATCCGCGCGATGAGGTTCGGAATTGGGAGCCGCTGACGGTTCTTTTGAGCGAGTGCGCTGGCGCCTTCTACCTCCTAATTGCATTATCCACCCTTCCACAGACGCGTGCCTTCCACCAATCTCGCCGCATTCCAGAGCAGGTCGCGCGGGATACATACAGCGATACCTCTCTTTGGGCACGGGATTACAAAGCCAAACACGGCGTGTGGGGCGTGAGTCTGCGCATCCTACCCTGGTTACTCAATCATCTTTCGGGAGACCTATATCGACTGGGACGTCTGCAATTTGTGCAGCGACCGTTCCGGCAAAAACTCCACGTTTTCCGTAACCGCGTGAGCCGGCAAGTGGTGGTGCTCGCCGATGACGGGGTGCAGTATCGCGGCGATGGCCAACTCAACGGGACAGGTGGGGAGTTCGATGCGGAAAACGGGTGGACGTCGCGGTTGCTGTCGGAGGCAGATCGGGTCGTTGGAACGCCGATTCACCCAACGGGAATTGCGCGTGGTCGGGAGGTCGTTTTACCGTTGGATGCGTGGGAGTGTATTCTAGCCCCGCAGGACCCGATTCTGGAGATCCATATTCCGGCCGGTAGTCCGATGGACTTTGATGCCTGCGGGGACTCGTTTCGTCAGGCTGTTGATTTTTTCCCGCACTATTTCCCAGATCGACCGTTCCGGGGATTTTGCTGCACCTCCTGGCTGCTGAACACGCAGTTTCAGGATTGGCTATCCTCGGACTCCAACCTTGTTCGCTTCCAACGCGAGTTCTACCTTTTTCCCATTTTCTCTAACGGCCGGAGTGGGCTGGATCGGATGTTCGATAGCGACATTCAAGATCTCTCGAATGCCCCTCGTGATACGAGCCTTCGTCGTGCGGTGCTCGACCATTTGCATCACAGCGGATATCTGCGGAGTGGTGGCGCACTGTTGTTTGCGGAAGATCTGGACTGGGGAGCTCAAGTTTATCAGAACAGGTGGGATACCCCGCCGGACGAAATCCCACGAAAAGCCTTTAACGAGGCAAAAAACGGAGGCGGAAAGATATGCGTTTATCCGGACAGCAATCGATCTACATTTATATACCGCTGTTCATTTCGCTGATCGGCGGATGTGGGGGGAAAAATATTGAACACGAAATCGATCGACTGGGCACTCGGATCGCGTCTTTGGACCAGCGGTTAAAAGTGATTGAAGAGTGGACAGAGGCACAGACAAATCTTCCGACTCAGCTTGTTCGCTCGAATCCGGTTGAGGAGGTCGACACCTTTGCAGAGCTTGAGGAGAAATTACGTCAGGTACAATTGCGTCTGCACCAGATTGAAAATCGTCTTGCCAATACACATCGAACCCAGAAACAGGTCGAAGACCTGGCCGCACACTTGGCAACGCTGGAAACCCAGATCGGGTACCTCAGAGCCAAAGATACAGAACAGACGGCGCGCGTGAAAGTGGCGCCACCGGCTTGGCTACAGAAAGTCATCTGGGAGGCTGATGGAGTGATCTATGCGGTCGGATCCTCGACAAATAAGCGCAGCGGACAGGAATTCGCACTGCTAAATGCCAAAAACGCGTTACTTGAATATCTGGGGGTACAGGTCGTCAGTGAGGTGCAGGTTGTGGAGACGTATCGGGATAACCGCAAAACTTACGTGCTGGTCTCAAAAATTAAGCCGATCGATCCGGACTGACATTCGGACCAATCGGCTTTTCTCTAATTTCTGACCTTCCAAAGTTCTGCCGGCTGATAGGATTCGCCGCGTTTGGGCAGAAATTGTCGCAGATGTCGTCCGCCTAGCGCGAGTCCCGGCAGCCCTGGTATTCCGCGGTCCTCATTCTCAACGCAAAGGACATAATCATATCCCGACTCAAGTAGCGCCCCGACAATCGTCGCCCAGTTTAACTGCCCCCGTCCGGGAACGCGATACTGCCACCACCAGTTACCGATAATCCCCTGACGGAAGCGCATCTGCGGGCTCACTTCGCAGTCTTTTACATCGGCATAGTACCATTTGCCGGCAAACATGCGGAGGGCATCCTCCACCGGTAAAATCCCCATCCAAAGCCAGTGCGAGGGATCACAGGAAAGTCCCAGGTGATCCGACGGGATTGCATCAAGGATGCGTTCCCACATTTCCGGATTGCACGCGATATTGCCCATTCGCACGGCACAATCCAGCGCGACCTGCACCCCTTTCTCCTCCGCAAATCGAATCACCGGCGTCCACATCTCTTTGAACCGACCGACGAGCTCAACAGATCGATCGCCTGGGTTCCCCGGCGTTGAGGAAAATTGTCCGTAAAAGTGCCAACCAACAGGGCTTCCCGCGTAGGTCACCAGGACCGGCGTACCGAGAACGCTTGTGGCTTCAATCGCACGTTTCAGGTTTGCTTGCGCTGCTTCACGCGTTTCCGGATCGTCGTCCAGCAAGTTATTGTGAGAAGTCAGCGCAGCGAGATAGATGCCATGTGAACGGAGTATTTCGTTAACTTCATCACCCCCCGCTTCCAGGATGCGATCTGGATCGACAATATCGCTAGCATTGAGACGAACGGCATCAAAATCGTTCGCCTTTGCCCATTTTGCACAATCCTCAAGACTCCACGCATTCCCGCCGGCGTGCGTGCTAAAACTAATGTCCATGAATTCTCCTTCTAAAAGATAGAAGTGTCAAAACGCCAAAAAGGGGCTAGCCTGCTAACTTATAGAATCTTCGCAAGAAAATGAAATGCCCTAACGGGCAGTTCCTTTCCCTACGGTCACTCACTTTAGGCACTTTTAACGATGTTCACTCTATTTTAGCCGGGTACGCTGAATGATTATTCAACACCTGTGCCAACGCACGTTGAAAAGCAGCCAAGGTCACTGGCTTACTAATAACAACATCCACATCCTCCGTGTGCTCATCGGCGGCTTCTATGAGATCGCCGAACCCTGTCAACAAGACCACCGGCTTGCCCGGCGACACGCGCTTAATAGCAGATGCGAGTTGATCTCCGTTCATTTCGGGCATGGCTTTGTCTGTCACCACGATATCGAATTTCCCCTTTTGGAACTTTTCAAATCCCTCACGGCCATTGGTCGCTAACTCAAAAGTATGCCCATCGGCAGCCAGGTACGCAGCCACAATTTCGCGGACGGAAGGGGCGTCCTCGACGACAAGAACATGCAGTTTCTGGAACGGTCTGACCTGGACTTCGATTTCATCGCTCTGGCTGGAAGTCTGCGTCTGAACTTGCAGGTAGACGGTAAATGTGGTTCCCGCTCCCGGCTGGCTTTGAATATCAATCCTCCCGCCGTGACGACGGATACTACCGTAAGCCATTGCCAACCCCATGCCTGTTCCACTTTCGCCCTTTGTGGAGAAGAACGGTTCTAGGCAGCGCTGGCGCACCTCTTCGGTCATGCCTACGCCCGTGTCACTGACCGCTAGAACGACCTGATCGCTATCGGTGCGAGTCTGAAGCGTAATGGTTCCACCTTCGGGCATCGCGTCTACGGCATTAAAGATCAGGTTCATCAGCACCTCGCGCAGTTCGGTCGCACTGCCAGAAATGATTGGGACCGATTGTAAGTCTGTCTTCACCTCGATATCAACGCCGCTTGCGAGTGCTAGGTCCCTCCACTTGGGTTGTGTCAGCAAGACGACTTGCTCGACCAAATGGTTCAGGTCAATCGACGAGAAGATTTCACCGGACTCACGATGTCGGTAGAATTCGCGCAAGCGACGGACGACATTTGCCGCATCTTGAGCGGAAGTGTTCATCCGCTGAACATCGCGTGCCACCTGCTCTACATCATTGAACTTTTCAGGACTATTGAGCAGCAACTCGCTGGTACCGAGAATTGGCATCAGCGCATTGTTGAAGTCATGCGTAATACCGCTGGCCATTTCCCCGAGTGCGCGAAGACGCTCGTGCTGAATGATAGATTCCTGCGTTTGCTTGAGTTCAGAAAGGGTTTCTTCCAGACGCCGATTGCTCTCCTGAAGCGCTTTCTCTATTCGAACTCGGTCGGTGATCTCCTGCTGGAGTTTTTCATTGACTGCGGTGAGTTTTTCGGTGTGTTCTTTCAGCGTCTGATATTGTTTTGCGTTCTTAAGCGCGATGGCGATGTATTCTGCTAACATGCTGATGAGGTTTAACTCAACATCATCGATTTTCTTGCGACTCAGACCGTTATCGACGCGGAGCATGCCCACGAGCTTGTCATCAACCTGAATTGGGCATGAGAGCTGCGGGTCCCCGCGTTCGTTTCGGGACAATTCAATCGTTCGTGGCACAACAGTCAAAGGCAGAGCCTGATCGCTCGCGTCCCGAATATTTCCTGAGGAATCATTTTCCCAAACGCCTTCGAGTTCCTGTTTTTGCTCGTTCAGAAGGAAGAAAGCGGTATTATCATAGCCGAGACCATTATGAATCTGATCTATGACCGATTTCAGCAGCTCATACAGATCCAGGTTACTTAAAACGGCTTTAGAGATAGTTTGGACGATGCTCAACTCCACAGCCTTTGAATTTAACTCTGGCGTTTCCGGCTCTGCCGAGCGAAACTCTCGTTCAGAAAGCACGCTTAGTTTCTGATTTTCTTCGCTTAAATCCCGTAACCGGTTCATCAGTACCTTGACTTGCTCGGTGGACTGCTTACCGGTCACTTTTTGGGCTTGTCGTTCCAACGCTTTTTCGACCGCATTTTCAACATCTTTCCGACTAAATGGTTTCAACAGATAATCCAAAGCCTCATATTTTAATGCTTCCTGAGCCGTCGGAAAGGACGCATAAGCGGTTATCATGATGACTTCAGTATTCGGCACGCTCTCTTTGATCTTTTTTAAGACCTCTATGCCGTTCATTTGTGGCATGCGAATGTCTGAAATGACCACATTGACAGACTGAAACGGCAAGGTCTCTACAGCTCTAATCGGGTCATCGGCGGTCACAACATCGTACTTATCCTTGAGGATCATCCGAATCGATTCTCGGGTCCCAATCTCATCATCGATAACCATAACCTTTGCTTTATCTGCGTTCATATTAACACCTCTGAGCCGGCTTTGGGTTGATAGACTGATAAGCATGCCAAGAAATTGCGGCTCTAACTTCATTATATGCTATTTCAAGAAAAGAGAAAAGCAAAATCATACGTTTTCTTTGCTTGTTGGCTAACTTTGAAAAATGCACTCGCATTTGCCGCGCGAACCGACAAGCCGATCAACCAATGCCTAGCTGAATCACAAAAATCAGTTTGCCGTCAGCCGATGGCTTTGCTTCGATACGTCCGCCGCGATCCCCGATAATCCGTTGACTGACTGACAATCCTAAATCCTCTATGTTCAACTGCGAGTCTGAAAAGGGACTGAAGAGATTGCTTAAGGGTTCGGGTGGAGCGACCTTGCCACTACATGTCATTTCAATTTCAAGAGTTTTCTTCTCCCCATTTGAACCGCTAAGGTTAACCTGAATGTCGACCTTAGCCGGCAGCTCAACACCCTGGACGAGATATCGCAGGAGGTATAAAAACGCCCTGGTCGTCCGAAGGGTATCACATCGAATCGGTGGAATTTTACGCGGACAGATTAAGGCAATCTCCAACTCTGGATCGACTCCCTCCTCTTTTAACAGACGGATACATTCGTTCAGGAGTGTTTCGATATTGCTCAACTGAAGGTCGTGCGGTGTCGAATCCGCAAATGCGACGATTTTTTCGACCAGCCCATTCAGTCGTTTGACGTCGTCTTGAACCGTTGCATAGAAATTGCTCCGAAACTCTGCATTCTCGAACTCCTCCGGCAAGAGTTCAACGAAGGTCCGAATCGAGACTAAAGGATTCTTGATCTCATGTGCCATGGTTCCCATAATTCGGTTGAAAAGATCCAGTTCGATGGAACGGCGGCGTTCTTGCTCCAACTGCTTTTGCTGAGAAAGGTCCTCAAACACCATGACGCCTCCGGAGACGGTTTGTTTCCCATCTTTAATCTGATAAGTGCTAACCTCCAAAGGAATTTGTCGGAGTGGCAAACTAATCTCCATCTTATGCGAGTTTTTTCCATCTCTGAGGGTCGCGAAAAGCAGATCTCCCAAAGGTGAGGGCAAAGCTCTCAGGTCTTTGTTGAGGACACGGCTTTCAGGAATGTCAAGAATTTCCGCGGCGCGCCGGTTGTATATGACGACCTTCTCATCCGAATCGATTGTGATGACGCCACTACTCATGTGGGTCAGGATATTTTCGATATATGTCTTCTGATATTGGATTTCGTGATACATTCGGGTATCTTGAATGGAGACTGCCACTTGACTGGCAAGGATAAAAAGGGTCTCGAGTTCTGAGTTTGTATAGGGAATGCCGGTCACGCGCGGGCCGATATTTAAGATGCCGACTAGGTTTCCACGTGCAATCAACGGGATGCTCGCGACCGCTTGTAATCCTTGGAGTTGTGTAGAAATCTGTCGAAAGGTTGGCGACAGACGGAGTGACTCTGCTTCTGATCTCGTAATCAGTCTTCCCTCTCGGATGAGCCAGCTTGGCAGCGCATCCTCAGCTTTGAGTCTGATGTTTGTCGCCAGTTGGGGCAGAAGTCCGCGATGCGCTTGGATCCGATATTCGCCGGATACGCTATCGTACGTCGCTAGCGAGGCCCTATTGAGCCTAAGCATCTCGGCAACGCTCTCCAAGAAAAGATGCATGAGTCTGTCCAAATCGAAACCTGTGCTTAACGTCTTGGTCACCGCTGTGAGGAGAGGCATCAGGTTCGACGTGTCGGAGGATAATCCATAAGGCAGGCCACTGGCGATGACATGATTGCTGGGGATTTTTTCCGCTTCGTTTCTCAGATCGGCAAGTTCCTGCAAAAGCGCTTGCTTCTCAAAAGCGTTTTGAATCACCCGGCGCACATCAGTGGACAGAATCGGCTTTCGTATAAAAAAGTCGAAAATCTGATGTTCATCATTGTTTGCATATGGTGACTCCGCGGCTGGGCTTTCCTCATTCAACGTGCAGAGTACAACGCAACTTGGTTCATCAGACTTGATTTTCGTCGCTGTGCTCAAAACCCCGTTGTTGATAACGGCTACATCCATTAAGACAAGATCGACACTTATATTTCGGATCAGCTCGAGTGCGTCGCCGTTTGAATTCGCACTAAACACCGAACACCCGTCCGGCAAAATGCGCCTCATCTGATCGATGAATTCGCCCGGTTCGCCGATGATCAATACAGATCTCATTCGCTTCTTTTACCTCATAATATAAGCTCATGGGCTTGAGCTTGTGATACGTGACACATGATGCGCTTCGTTTTTTGATGAAGCTGTCTGCCTCGTTCTATCGTCCCATCACCTACCTGTGCCTAACCGCTACTTTTCTGTAAATAGACAGTGGCCGTGACACCTCTGCCCTCTGCGTTGTTCCGGAACTCAATCCTTCCGTTAAAACTGTCAATGATGCGCTCACTGATTGTCAGACCTAAGCCGGTGCCTTCTTCCTTACTGGTAAAGAACGGATCGAAGATCTTTTCAAGGTCCTCATTAGCGATTCCACTGCCTGTATCTGAGATCGAAATACCCACCATCTCTTTAACTTCCGTCTGTTGACTTGATGAGCCGAAGGTCGGGAAACTTTTCAACCAAATCTCTCCAGGCTCTTCCATCGCTTCAAGGCTATTTAAGAGCAGATTCAGAAAAACCTGTTTCAGTTGATCCGCATCCGCCCGCACCTTTGGGAACGAAGGAGCATAGCTGCGCACCACGTTAATCTGCTGCTTTATGATTTTGCTTGTCAGAACTGAGAGGGCGTCTTCGAGAACACTGATCGGATTGAGTGCAACCAATTGCGGGAGTTTTGATTCATCCAGATTACGGAATTGTGAAATCAGGCTGTCTACGCGATCTATCTCTGATATAGCGATTTCTGAGAAATGGTACCGGAATTCAGGATCCGCGTACTTGTCGGGCAGTAATTCGGCTAACACACGAATAGACACCAGGGAATTTTTAATTTCATGCGCTAAACTCGCTGCGAGCGTTCCGACAACCGCGAGTTGCTGTGCCCTATTTCTTTCCAATTCCAGTGACTTAAGCCGCGACTGATCGTCAAAAACCAGAATTACATCCGAGATCTCGCTTGCCTGATTCCGAATCAGCGATGTGCTAAAGACAGTTGGGATATTTTGCTTATTGGCTACCAGCAATGTCGCCTCGCGGTGAATTTCTGGTTTGCCAGTCTGGAGCGCCCTTAAAATCGGCCTGGTCAGCGCTGGGTTGAGTCCATCAACGGATTTACCGACGAATTCATCG
>JAPUIP010000095.1 GCA_027296925.1 Candidatus Poribacteria bacterium
CCTATAAGCCAAGCGATGCACGTCATCGCTTGGCTTTTTTTGGGCCCGCTGGCAGAAACGGTTTGCGCCATCGAGAAGGGATATTCGGCGGCATACAATTTTTATGCCAATTTTTGCGAATTTGGGTGATTGGCTCAGAAATTCTCTTGTCATTGCAAGGTTGTATTTGCTATAATACCTACGAAATATGTGGCGTCTGATGAAAGATTACTGTTACGGACTTACGACGAAATGCGTTGGTCACTGCGTCCTTCGGTTGCCTCGGCGAATCGCTTTATTCATTGGGGCGTCTCTCGCAACGGTTGTTTTTTTATGCTCGCGGCAACAAAGGAACCGGGCCTATACGCATCTCGAACAGAGCCTCAGGCTTGATGATCCGTTCGCCGTACAACAGCTTGTTCGACGCTGCTTTCAAAATTTGGGAAAAAACTTAATGGAGTTTCTTCAGTTCCCTCGCATGTCTCCTGAACAACTCCATCAGTTTGTCACCTTTGAAGGCAGCGCGCATATTGATCGCGCCCTCGCTCAAGGTAACGGCGCGATCATTTTGACAGGACATCTCGGAAATTGGGAACTCCTTGCTGCCAGTATCGTGGCAAATGGCTACCCTTTGAGTGCGATTGCCCGTCAGTTGCGATCAAAGCGTTTAGACAAAATCCTTCGCCTCTATCGAGAAAAAGCCGGATATTCAAGCATCGATCGGGACGCATCTGTTCGCCGTGCGTTACGATGCTTGAAGCGGAACGAATTGTTGGGTATTCTCGCTGATGTGGACACCCGGACCGAAGGGGTTTTCGTCGATTTCTTCGGTCGCCCAGCCTATACGCCTTATGGCCCTGTCGCCATCGCGTTGAAAACGGGTGCTGTGATTCTACCAACTTTTATTATCCGTCAACCTGACGATTCGCATCGCGCGGTTGTCGAAGCACCGTTACCCTTGCAACAGAGCGGGAATTGGCAGCAGGACCTAATCGTCAATACCCAGAGGTTCACGAAGGTGATTGAATCCCACATCCGCCGGTACCCGGAGCAATGGATTTGGATGCATGAACGTTGGAAAACGCAACCCCAGGAAACAGTTCGTAGTCGATAGTTTTCAGGCGTGTCTGCTCTGCGCTGTGTGGATGGGTGCTTTGGTTTTACTGGGCATTGGTTGTGGCAAGGGGGAAGACGAACTCACGCAACCTGCCGAAGAAATTCCTCAGCAGATACTGCACAAGTTCTCGACCAAGCACACAGAAGCTGGTATAACGCGATGGACGCTTGTTGCGGACTCAGCAAAATTCCTGGAGGAGATTGTACACGTTCAAAATCCTACCGTTCAGATTTTTCAAGAGGGCAGGCTTGAAATTACGGTCACCGGTGACCGCGGCGAAATCATTCAGAACGATATTAAAGTGTATGATAATGTCGTTGGGACGAGCCAGGATGGCGTGTTGCACACCAATGAACTCTATTGGCGAAATCGAGATGGCAAGTTATATGCCCCGAATGTGTCCAGAATTGTACGTGGTGACTCAACCATGGTCGGTCGAGAACTGGAAGCGGATCCAGCACTTGAAGTCGTAACGATGAAAAAGACCCAATTCCAAATGTACCCAAAGGATGAGAAGATTGATGCAACCGAGAATTGATTCAGCGAAAATGCTCTGTTGCTTCGCGCTGCTGCTTTGGGCGATTGGTTTGATGTTGATGTCTTTCTTGGTGGAGGGTATTGCCGATGATACCGAACAAGAGACATCTCCGCCACAGCAAGAGGAAGGCAGCGAGGACAGTTCCGAGAAAATCGACGACGAAGATATAATTGAGGGAACATCAGACGAATTTGAGCAGCGCGAAAAGGAAGGACAAACCATTCTAATCGGCAATGTTAAAATCAACCGCGTTGATGGTTTCCTAAATGCTGATAAGGTGATTATCCATAAAGATGTCGAAACGGGTGAAACGACCAAAACGGTTGCTGAGGGACACGTCGAACTTCGTGAGGCGGGGATTTTCGCCACGTGCGATCACGCGATTTTGAACCACGTTACGGATATTATAGAACTGCGCGATAATGTTGTCGTTCTCCAGGAGGAGGACCGGTTGGAGGCAGATTTTTTCACGTTTAACCGGCGCACCGGTCAACGCACCGGAAAAGGCAATATCAAATTTAGAGTTCGCATTAAACCGAAAAAACAATCCCCATCAGAGCAAACGGAAGAAGAAAGTGTCGATACTCCAGACTCATGATCTTATCAAGCGATATTCGAGGCGCGGGCCCGCCGTTGTGAATCAGGTGAGCCTCAACGTTCAGACGGGCGAGATCGTCGGGTTGCTTGGGCCGAACGGGGCAGGAAAGTCAACCACATTTTATATGGTTGTTGGGTTAATGCGCCCAAACGCCGGGCACATTACGTATGATGGGGAAAACATCACATTTTTACCGATGTATAAACGCGCGCGACGAGGCATCGGATATCTCGCGCAAGAATCTTCAATTTTCCGCAAACTGACGGTCCGGCAGAATATTGAAGCCATTTTAGAAGTGCTCGATACGCCCAAAGATGAGCGGAAGCAGCGAAGCGAACAGCTATTGGAAGAACTCGGAATTTCCGAACTCGCGAATCGCAAAGCGTATACGCTTTCAGGTGGTGAACGGCGCCGTGCTGAGATTGCACGGGCGCTGGCAGCATCGCCATCTTTCATTTTATTGGATGAACCATTTTCGGGAATAGATCCAATTGCAGTTCAAGATATCAAGCACCTGATTTTGCACTTACGCCAGCGGAATCTTGGCGTGTTAATCACCGATCACAATGCCGCGGAAACGCTAGGAATTGTAGATCGGGCGTATTTAATTACCGATGGAAAAATCACGCTGAGTGGTGTTCCCGAAGCATTACTGGAGAGCGAAGTTGCCAGAGAACGGTACTTCGGACATAATTTTGAACTGCGTCGGGACCGGATATAATGCAATAATTTAGGGAGTCCGCCATGAACCTTGTATTGAAGCAAACGATGAGTCTACAACAGCGGCTCATCATGACACCGAAATTACAACAAGCCATTCAAGTGCTTTTGATGTCGCGGTTGGACCTCACGCAGCATTTGAGTCAACAGTTGGAGCAGAATCCATTCTTAGACGAAGATCAGGAAGAGGCTGAAATCGAGGAACTCAACGCGACGGAAGAATTGGATCCGGATACCCAATGGAATGAACCCGAAGAAATTGTCGATCGCGAGGATAAGGAGCCGGATATTGATTGGGAGAACTGCTTTGATGATATGATCAGTATAAGCGAAAAAGCTGCATTTGAACATTGGGATAACGACGACCGGCCGCAAGCCGACCTCTCCCATCCCCAATCGCTGCAAGATTTCCTCTTGGAACAACTGACCGTCACGCCGTTTTCAGAAATGCAACGACAGATTGGTGAACGGATTATCGGCAACCTCGATGATAATGGTCAGTTAAAGGTCAGCCCCCTATTTCGTATTGATTTGAAGTTCCAAGGTGAGTTAAACGATGGCAAACTCTCAGAAGATTTGTGTAAGAAAATCGAAAAAGGGCTCCGTCTGGAACTTCAGAATGATAAGATTTCACTATCTCAAGATGTTACCATCACTGTGAAAGATGAAGACAGCCGGTGGCAGATAACCGATGAGAACGGTGAACGGATTTGTACGGTCAAGAAGGTGGGGGATAAGCTGAGTATTTACGAGATCACCCTCGAAGAGATTGCGGATGAGGTGGGGTATGCGGTTGATGAGGTAGAAGAGGTTTTGCGCTTCATTCAGAATAACTTTGACCCCATTGGTATTGCCTACCAAACCATTCCAGAAACCCTCCTGATACAGATGAAAGCCGTTGGGATTGATGACCCGCTTGTAGAAAAGATTATTAGCGGCTACTGGGAAGATCTGTATAACAACCACCTGCCACGTATTGCACAAGAACTCGAAGTCGAGATTGATGACATTGAAAGGGCGCGACAACTGATTGGTACTTTGGATCCCTATCCCGGTCGGCACTTTTCGGATCCGACAGATCCAAGGCGCCCGCCTAGCATTATACCGGACGTCACGATTGAAAAGGTGGATGGTGAGTACCAATTCATTACAAATGAGGACGGTATGCCGCTCCTGCGTTTGAATCCAACCTACGTCGATTGGATGAGTAATGGCCACAAAGACTTAGATAGTAAGGCCAGGGGGTGGCTGGAGAACCGCAGATCTCAGGCCATTGACCTGCTAAAAAGTATTGCCCAGCGTCGCGGGACGATCGCAAAAGTGACGGAAGCGATTTTTGACGTGCAGGCGGATTTTCTGGAACAAGGTGTTAAAGGACTTAAACCGCTGGTGCTGAAGCAGATCGCAGACATGGTTGGTGTTCATGAGTCAACTGTCAGCCGGGTCACGTCGAATAAGTATGTCGAAACACCCCAGGGCATCTACAGGTTGAAGTACTTCTTTAGCGGTGAACTTCCGACTGACTCCGGATCGAATGTTGCAGCGACAACGGTCAAAGAAACGATCAAGGAGATGATCGACAAGGAAGATCCGGCGAAACCGCTGAGCGACCGAGCGATTTCCGATATATTGAAAACCCAGGGCATTCATGCCGCGAGAAGGACGGTCGCAAAATACCGCGAAGAACTTGGTGTGCTTCCGTCCAGTAAAAGAAAGCGGAAATGGTAGCCGGAATCGCTAACTGACCATTGAGGAATTTCAGTAAAGGGGGCCTGATACATGCAAATCCATATTACCGGTCGTCACCTTGAAATTACAGATGATATTCGGACTTATGTGGAGAAACGTGCGAAGAAAATCGAATCGATTTTTAACCGGATTGATGATTTGCAAGTTGTTATGGAATTGGAGAAAAACCGCTACTTCGCTGAAGTTAATCTCACGACACGACGGTCGACTTTCCATGTGCAGGCAGAAACACATGATGTGTTTTCGTCACTCGATGATGTCATGGATAAAATCGAGGAACGAATTCGCCGTCATAAAGAACGGCTGAAAGACCGACGACACCGACTTTCCCGACGTGATGTGGCCACGCAGTTCAGTGGAGATGGCGAAGAGGCACCGGTCGAACTGGATACGGAGGGTTTGTCAGATCCGTCGATGTCTTTCTTCAGCGCCCCCGAAAAATTTGCTCCCAAACCGATGACCGTGGAAGAAGCGGTGATGCAACTCCGAACTTCCGGGGATTTGTTATTGCTCTTCTTAAATGCTCAAACCAATCAGGTCAACCTCGTATACGAAGAAGATGGCGGCGAATACGGCTGGGTTGAACCTCAATTTGCGTAGCTCATTCGAGGATCACTCAAATGCCAAACCGTATGACAGTTCGCCAGCTAATCAAATATGCCGGTTATGAGCTACAGCTTGAAACCGCCGCGGGTCACAACGGGATAGACCGGGGGATCAAGACGGCAGAGTCGAACCGACCGGGGCTTGCGCTCTGTGGACATTACGAGCATTTTGGCCATGACCGTGTCCAGATCCTCGGATATGGTGAAATTTCATACCTCGATAGTCTCTCTCCTGCGGCGCAAGCTGATGTACTTGAGACACTGTTTTCTTATTCGATTCCGTGTGTCGTCGTCACAAGCAACCTATCCCTCCCCTCGGAACTAATCGCTGCTGGCAATCGAGAGAATATTCCGATTTTGACGACGCGCCTATCATCTGCAGTTTTTACAACACGACTCCTGTTGTTCCTTGAGAATGAGTTTGGCCCGTCGGAGTATGTCCACGGGAATCTTGTGGATGTGCTTGGCGTGGGTGTCTTAATTCTCGGCGGAAGCGGAATTGGCAAAAGCGAATGCGCTCTGGAACTCCTGCAAAAGGGGCACCGCCTCATCGCGGATGATACAGTGCTTCTGAAGCGAGTGTCGGGCCATCGCGTTTTTGGTATTCGTGTGCAACCCATAAAGCACTATATGGAAGTTCGGGGATTAGGAATTATCGATGTGATTGCACTCTTTGGTGTCACGGCGGTTGGTGATCGCAAGCAGGTCGAACTGGTTGTAACGCTCGAACTATGGGACGAAACCAAAGTGTACAATCGGACGGGGCTTGATGATGATGTTTACGGCTTTCATAACGAAGATATACCGCATGTGTTAATCCCCGTACGTCCTGGAAGAAATATAGCAAATCTAATCGAAGTGGCGGCGATGAATCTCTGGGGACAAAAACTGGGGTTTCATGCGGCAAAGGACCTCGATCAAGTACTCATTGAAAAGATGCAAGATCAGAAGGATGAAACGGCAATTGACGAGTGGCAACACGAAACCCTTCATCCTGAGATTCTGCATCCAAGACGGTCAAAGATAATTTAGAATCATGATTGGCATCATTCTGACAACTTATGGCAATCTTGCCTCGGCCTTTTTAGACGCTGTGGCGGGGATACTTGGAAGCCAAG
Source organism: Candidatus Poribacteria bacterium (assembly GCA_027296925.1). Lineage (GTDB taxonomy): Bacteria > Poribacteria > WGA-4E > WGA-4E > PCPOR2b > JAPUIP01. The sequence continues at coordinate 6,425 of JAPUIP010000095.1, forward strand.
AATTGGTCGAAGCCGTTGATGTGATGCCACGAGACGGTGAACGGGAAATTTCGGAGCATCTCATTGAAGCGGTTTCTCGCGTGAGACAGGCAGACGGGGTTTTGATTCTCACGGGACTATGTGGCGAAAGCGATTTCAACATCTGCCTTTCCCTTTTCGCCAATCAAAGCGTCCGAGTCGTTACTGGGCTCAATCTGCCGATGCTATTCAAGGCCCTCACGTACCGATCCAAATTGAATCTCAGCGATCTAGCAACTTGCGCTTCTGAAGGTGGGAAGTTCGGCATTATCGCATGTTAGCCTGAATTCCCGATGATGAATGCTGAAGGGAGAGAGGGATTTGTCTGCTGTCTCCCTAAGCGTATTGGAGATAGTTATGCGCGAGAACGTGGTGACAATCTACAATCCACTTGGCCTGCACGCACGCCCTGCCGCCGTGCTCGTTAAGGCTGCAAATCAATTCGCGTCCAACATATATATCCAAAAGGGGCTGATGAAAGTGAACGCAAAAAGCATT
>JAPUIP010000096.1 GCA_027296925.1 Candidatus Poribacteria bacterium
GCCCCGATCGCCGACCGGTTGAAGCGGACCCCAACCCGCTGGATGGCAATCCAATGATTTCCGAAACCAGGGTTTTCATATAGGGCATTGCTGTATTTGTCGCCGGGGAAGGCGCCGCCCATCTGCTCGAAGATGTCCTGATGTGATGATGGACCGAATCGCTTCGCTAACACGACGGCCAAATCGGTTGGCCTGTCGGCGCTCCATCCTGCTTCCCAGATTGAGCACGGATTATCGTAATTTCCACCACGAAACTACGCCGGTTTAATTACGAAACTTCGTATTATGCGAATTTTTGTCGGGTCAATATCCCAGTGTAAACGGAAGAGGATCTGTGTAAAGTCAGTATTGGTGCGGATTGGCTGCCGTCACATGTCTAGTACGATCACATTGGCATGGAAGTTGCCCTAGAAACAGTTGCCGCATTAATGACGCGGCGGATATAGAAACGCTGGCGTGCGCACCGGATGGGAGACGACTCAATCTTCTGAATTTTGGTGCCTCACCCCGGCTCCCTATCAATGGAAGGGAAGAAAGGATGAACCGGATCATGACTGTCAATAAGCTTGTGCAACAACAAGACCCGTTGACGCCAACAGTAGTTGGACCCGACAAACGTCCAGAGATCCTGACCGCCGAGATGAAAGGCGGTTCGCAACGGATTGAAGCGCAGCCATCCGTTGCGTGGCGAGCGCTGGCTCTCGCAGCTTGCTTCGCATCAGGCGCCATCATGGCTGGTGCGTAAACATGTCGTCGCGCCTTTTACGGACGGAGGAGATATCGAATGGCTGACCCAATTTTTATTGATTCCGAATGGACATTCGAGAAGATAGAGCATGTGACCGATGCGATGGAGCAGATTGCAGAAGAAGAGCTCAAGCTCGATTATTACCCGTATCAGCTTGAGGTCATCTCAAGCGAACAGATGATGGATGCCTATACGTCGGCTGGGATGCCAATCAATTATCACCACTGGTCGTTCGGGAAACACTTCATCAAGCTGCAAGAACATTACAAACGGGGTCGCATGGGACTGGCGTACGAGGCGCTCAGCACGATATCCACATTGAGGAGCCGAACATTGAAGTATGTTGCGTAGATCGGTACACCCGTAAACTGACGCTCCGCCATCACGTTATAAATAGACGAAAGTTACACGCTCCCGACACGAAGAAAGTCCTCCTGTATATCGAAAAGCTCTGGGGATTCCCTGTAGAACTCCTGGCCGAATCGGAAGGGCAAGTGGAGGTCGCATGGAGTGTGTCCAACGGTGAGTTAATCCTTGGTGCGGACAACAGTCAGAGTACACATCATGATTGAAAAAGGAGAAAATCATGGAATTCAGAGTTGCTCCGACCGATTCGGATCTCTTTACGAATGCAAAGCGCCAATTAGATCGCGCTTTTCAGCATATCGACATTAGTGATGATGCACAGCGATGCCTAGAGCATCCGAAAACCGTGATACAGGTCTCCATTCCCGTTCGCATGGATGACGGCTCGTTGAGCATCTTTCAAGGCTATCGCGTGCGCTATGATGATACCCGTGGACCGACAAAGGGCGGCATCCGCTATCATCCCTCGGTGAACTTACCGGAGATCACCGCGCTGGCTTTCTGGATGACCTTCAAGTGCGCGGTCGTCAATCTTCCGTATGGAGGGGCAAAAGGCGGAATTGCTGTTGATCCCAAAGCGTTGTCCAAACTGGAGTTGGAGCGACTCAGCCGAGGGTATATCGATGCCATCGCCGATTTTATTGGTCCCGATGTGGACATCCCCACCCCCGACATGTATACTAATTCCATGATAATGGGCTGGATGGTCGATCAGTACAATATCATCAAACGTATGAAGTCGCCTGCCGCAATTACCGGCAAACCCCTCAGTCTCGGTGGCAGTCTGGGGCGTGATGATGCCACCGGGCGGGGTGGCTACTATATATTGAAGAAGCGTCTGGAAAAACTCAACAAATCTGCTGAGTCGCCGACGATCGCCGTGCAGGGGTTTGGCAACGCCGGCTTTCACATCGCACGGCTGCTTTACGACGATGGATTTAAGATCGTGGCAATCAGTGATTCCAAAGGCGGTATTTATAACCCGAAAGGGTTTGAGCCCTATAGTATCAAGCAGTTCAAAGATGAAACGAAACGGGTTGAAGCGGTTTATTGCGAGGGCTCTGTCTGCAACGGAATTGAGCACGATCGCATCACCAACGCGGAACTGCTAGAACTTGATGTCGATGTACTGATCCCCGCGGCGATGGAAAACCAGATTACCGCCAAAAACGCTGACTGTGTCCAGGCACACACCATCCTAGAATTGGCAAATGGCCCCATCACGTATGAAGCCGATATGATTCTCGCAGACAAAGGCATCATCGTGGTGCCAGATATCTTAGCCAACGCAGGCGGAGTCACGGTGAGTTATTTTGAATGGCTCCAAAATCGATCCGGAGACTACTGGGAGCGAGACAAGGTGCATCATCGTCTGCAACGTATAATGTCGGAGGCGTTTGAGGCAATTTGGCGTATCGCGTCGGACCGCGATGTCGATCTCCGGATCGCCGCGTACATCCACGCGCTCAAACGCTTGACAGAGGCGATTGATTCCAAAGGCACCCGTGAATTTTTCACGAGCAAATAACCCGGCGTTTATCCCTCCCCCTGAGCGCTCTTTGCTTTGAAGATGCGAGTAGGCGTCCGAATCGAACCAACCGTGGAGGTATATCATGAATTTTCTCGAATCAACCTATGGTGTCCTATCTAGCGGTCCCTCATCAATTGGAATGCTGAGTATCGTTGCACTGGCGTGTGTCCTGGGCTTCATCGGCGCGCCGCTGTGGGTGTGGACGCTGTTTGCAGCCACAACGCTCTGGGGTTTCGGTGCACCGATCTGGCTGTGGATGGTGTTTGGAGTGCTGGCACTGATCCTTAACGTCCGACCGATCCGCCGGAGATTGCTGTCGGCGCCGATGATGACATTCTTGAAAAAGGTGAATTTCCTTCCCGTTATCTCCGAGACGGAGCGAACCGTTATCGAAGCCGGTAATGTGTGGATAGAAGGGGAGCTTTTTTCCGGCAAGCCGAATTTCAGTCGCCTGAATAATGAACCGTATCCTGACCTGACTGCGGAGGAGCGGGCCTTTCTCGAAGGGCCGG
>JAPUIP010000097.1 GCA_027296925.1 Candidatus Poribacteria bacterium
GAACAATGCGAGCCAATCGACATTGACAGCGTTCCAAACCCGTCAGTTGCTTGCCTTCGCGGTGAAACTGCTCAATCTTCCATCGCCAGTCACACGCGTCTTGTGTGGCTGACTATGTATGCGGAAATAATCAAACAGATATGGCAAGACTTCAGCATGATAGCCTATCGTCCAGAAAGATGTATCTAACGAAGCGGATATCACTTTAATGGACGCCGTTTTGAATTTTACGAATCATATCTACCGTTTTGGCGACGATCAGATCCTCGATCTCCTTCGCAAAAGGGGCAGGACGCAGGAAGTAGAAGTGCGAGCCGTCGACCTCGTATCCTCCCAGATCATAAGTCGCGTTGCTGGGCACGTAAGCAATCAAGCCGTTGCTGTAGGCAACCGTAATTGTCGTCGCGGGCTGAAGCGCGGCTTTGATGTGCATGCCGATCTCGGTCAGAACCTCGCCGCCGAGAAATACCGCCCGGAGGTCGTCATTGAATTGTACCACCTGAATTTCCTGAGGGCAACTGCTTGGCAGTCCCCCTGCCTCAACCAACTTGAGCATTTCTGATGCCCACTTCCGAATCATAGGCATCCGTTCTTATAAATCGCTTTGGCGGTGACTATCAATGTTTTCACTCCTTCCACCATCAGAAATCGGTTTATTTTACCATAATCGCGCCCGGCGATCAAGCGCGAAACGTACATTGGATATTGGACAGAAGGCGGAAAATCGGGTATACTAAATGAGCGAACAAAACCACTTTTGAAAGCGATTCATGCACCAGGAGAAATAGATGCAACCGAAAACGATGTTTGAAAAAATCTGGGATGCGCACATCGTCCACGAGGTGCCGGGCGAAACGACCATCCTCTATATCGACACGCACCTCGTTCACGAAGTAACGTCTCCACAGGCGTTCGAGGGACTGCGCCTGACGGGACGGAAGGTGCGCCGTCCGGATCTGACTTTTGCCACGATGGATCACAACGTGCCAACAACGGATAGATCGCTCCCGATTCAAGATCTGATTGCGGCGAAACAGATAGAAACGTTAGCCAAGAATTGCGCCGAGTTTAGCATCACACTCTATGATCTGAACAGTCCACATCAGGGCATCGTGCATGTGATTGGGCCAGAGCTCGGCATCACTCAGCCGGGGAAGACGATTGTTTGCGGCGATAGTCACACGTCAACGCACGGTGCGTTAGGCGCGCTGGCCATCGGCATTGGAACGAGCGAAATCGAGCATGTGCTGACGACGCAGTGCCTCTTGCAGCAGCGCCCCCAAATCTTCAAGATCCAGATCGATGGACAACTGGAACGTGGCGTCACGGCGAAAGACATCATTCTGGGGATTATCGGCAGGATCGGCCTGGATGGCGGGACCGGCACAGTAATTGAATATGCAGGTTCAACGGTTCGGGCGTTAAGCGTTGAGGAGCGGATGACAGTTTGCAACATGACGATTGAAGCCGGAGCCCGTGCCGGCATGATTGCCCCCGACGACAAAACTTACGAATACCTGGCAGGATGTGAGTTCTGCCCGACAGGCGAGGCGTTTGATCGCGCCGTCGACCAGTGGAAAAACCTGCCGACAGACGAGGGCGCGGCGTTTGACAAATCGATTGCCATTGACGCATCAACGCTTGCGCCGCAGGTCACGTGGGGAACAAATCCGGGGATGGTGGCTGATGTGACGGAAATCGTGCCGGACCCAGATCAAATGCCCACACCGGATCAGAAAAATGCGACCGAACGGGCATTGGAGTATATGGATCTAAAGCCGGGGACACGGCTGACGGATGTGCCGATCGATAAGGTGTTTATCGGGAGTTGTACCAATTCGCGTATCGGAGATCTCCGAGTTGCCGCCGATATTGCGAAAGGGCGAAAGGTCGCGCCAACGGTTCACGCGATTGTTGTGCCGGGTTCACAGGCTGTCAAGCGGCAGGCTGAAGCTGAAGGCTTAGATGAGATTTTCCGTGCGGCCGGCTTTGAGTGGCGGGAGGCGGGCTGTAGCATGTGCCTCGGCATGAATCCGGATATCCTGATGCCCGGTCAGCGGTGTGCAAGCACATCAAACCGGAATTTTGAGGGCAGGCAAGGTAAAGGTGGACGGACACACCTGGTCAGCCCACAGATGGCTGCGGCGGCTGCAATCGCCGGTCATTTTGTGGATATTCGGACGTGGGAATAAATCTGTTGTTGTGATCACGAATTCGGGGTTGAAAGGAGACTATCATGAGACGCTTTTTGTGCTGTATATTTATCGGGCTGATTTTGAGTGGAATAGCCCTGATATACGGTTGTGTATCAACAGCGCCAAAAGGAAATAAGATGGTTTCTGCTTTTCAATATCCAGAAGTGCCTGATGACTATCCATTCTCAGTGATTTGGCGACGACCTGCAGAAGAAACGGAGCAGATACCCCTTAATGAGTTGAACCAACTGGACCTGTTGAATCTCGTTATGGTTAAGAAATGGACTGAAGGTGACCATGATTGTCGTGGGGGTAACATAGGCGAAAATGGGAAAGTCTATTTGAACTATCCAAATGTCGTCTATGTAAAATGGGAGGAGGACGAAAGGCCGGATGGCACAATCGTTAAATATCCTGCTAAGATGCAAGGAGGTGATAGCACGATTGTCGAGCAAGTCAGCAATGGGATCCTCCCTCCAGGAGTATTCGTATTAGACATGGATTCTGCGGGCATCGACGCATATCAATACTTAGGCATCGAAAACCCAGACAAGGATTGACCGTTGATGTCGATGTTCAGGCTTGTGAATACTGATGCGTTCACAGAATGTCACATCAGCTCGATTATTACCCCTATTTTTGTAAGTATCAAAAACGTGGGCTTTTTAATTTGGAATGGAATCTTTCAAATCTCAAGCCTTCGATTGTGTAGTCATCCGATGTGTAAGGAGCAGTCAAAATGGAAGCATTCAAGGAACATGTAGGACTCGGCGTACCGCTGGATCGGATTAACGTAGATACGGATCAGATCATTCCAAAGCAATTTCTGAAGCGGATCGAACGCACCGGTTTTGAGGATTTCCTTTTTTATGATTGGCGTTATTTGGACAACGGCGAACCGAATCCCGATTTTGTCCTAAATGTCCCTCGCTATCAAGGGGGAAGCGTCCTCGTTGCCGGGGCGAACTTTGGCTGTGGGAGCTCTCGGGAACACGCGCCGTGGGCGCTGCAACAGTACGGTTTCAAAGTAGTCATTGCGCCTTCGTTTGCGGACATCTTCCGCAACAATTGCTACAAGAACGGGGTGCTGCCCGTTGCCCTGCCTGCCGATGTTGTCAAAGACCTAATACGGCAGATCGAAGCGCAAGAAGGGTATCAGTTGAGGGTTGACCTGGAAGTCCAGCAGGTGATTCAACCGGATGGGACATCCTATACCTTCGAGATTGGTGACTTTGAGAAACAATGCTTGTTGAACGGGCTGGACGAGATTGGCTGGACGTTACAATTTGAATCTCAGATTGCGCAGTATGAAAGCCGAGTGGGAATATAGATTGGTGGGGAAACCGGTCAGAGTGCTCTGGCGAATTACCCTGGCTCGTTTCCCTTCATTTGGATTGTGGGAATGAGCGAGAAATCAAATCTGGTCCGCCGACCGCTCTGCACCATGGCTAACATCTCCTGACAACGACGCATCTGTTCAAGGAGTGATTGGAGCTCGACCCCCAAATGCTGGTTGCCAAAGTGCTGCAGCTTTGCACAGCCTTTACTCCACTGACTTGCTGCGCCGAGATAATTCCGGTTGAGCAGGTGAAAGCACCCCACACTCAATTGCAGCAGTCCTTGATAAAAGAGGCGATCCGGGCCGACCTCGATCATCCACACATCTTCTAACGTTTCGTGGCACTCGAAGTATTCCCCATTGTTGAATTCTTGAATGCCCTTTTTGAGGGCGGCCTGTTTGTCCATTTTCATTTTCCGACCTTATTGCGCGAACTCCCCCGGGTCTTTCGATGATCAAGCATGAGATTCATTTTATAGTTGTGGATTCGAGGGCGTCTGCTTCTGGATGGACCTCACGGCTGGCGAATGAAATGATGACACGACAACGCAAAAATTTCAGAGGCATCTTCTGGTTTCTGACTCGATATATACTCGCAATTCGTCTGGAAGGGCTGGCAGCGAGCCCACCGCTGCATTCTCTCGAATCCGCTCCGGCTTTGATGTTGCCGGGATGATGACACTCACACGCGGGTCTGCAAGAATCCAAGCCAATAACGCCTGTGCCCAGGTCTCTATGCCGTGCGATTGAAGCGGTGAAAGGTCTGGTCTGCTTTTAAGCCCTGTGACCAACTTCCCCACACCAAGCGGCTGCATCACAATCACTCCAATACCCAGTTCCTCGGCAAGTGGTAGAATTTCCGCTTCACAGGTTCGTTCCAACACGTTGTAGGGTACCTGAACGGTATCAAACCGTCCGCTTTTCATCATCTGAATCATCTCTGGATAAAACGTGGTCGCATAGTGCGTGATTCCGATGAGTCCGATTTTGCCTTCCGCTTTCAATTGTTCCAGTACAGGGAGATGGGTCTTCCAATCCAAGAGGTTGTGAATCTGGAAAACGTCAACATAGTCCGTCCACAGTCGCTGAAAAGATTGTGTAATCTGGCGTTTGCCGGTCGCTCGTCCTTGGCACCAAACTTTGGTCGCAAGTTGAAACGATCCTGATTTGTCCGCGATTGTTCGACCGAGAACACTTTCACTTTCGCCGTACATGGGAGAAGAGTCGAGAAAGGTGACGCCTTCCTCCAGGCAAGCGGTGATGATTTTCTGTCGCATGGCGATTTCGGTTTCCGAGCGTACATCGAATGTCTGCCAAGTTCCCATCCCGACAGACGGCACGTCGAGGGTTGATAGCTTTCGTTTTTGCATGCTGATGCTCCTTTGAAAGGGCGTCTCACAGGTTCAATCCCGTTTCCACTCTTCTCTTCCTTTTCAATGGGGCCGGTTTCGACCATCGGTTTCATGCGCTCCGACAAGCTCACCACTGGCGATGGCCGCACCCAGTAACCGGTATTATAGGTTAATGAAGACCAACGCCACAACCGAAATCAGAATCCCCACAATCACAACCCGGCGCAGCCTTTCATGCCATACGATCCAGGCAAATAATGCTGTCAACACAAGCGCTGATGAATTCGCAATCGGGAAGACAACCATCCCTGGCAACCGGTTGAGAGCGACCAATAAAAAATGGTTCTGATAAATATTGCATAAGCCCAGCACAATACCGGGGAAAATCTCGCCGATAGTAGGGACCGTGCGAAAAATGACAAGCGGCACCAGCCCAATGATCGCCGCGGTGACAAATAAAAACATGAGAAAGAGCTCACGGGAATCTTGGGGGCTGACCTGAACGAAGACTTTGCTGGACAAGCTACACCAACCGGTGAGAAAGAAGAGAATGAGGAGGATCAGTTGAGTTCGGTCAAAACCACCTTTTTGAAGCGATAGCTGTTTCTTCTTTTCGACAAGCGAGCGATTTCGAGTCAACAGTGGTAGCGATAGGCAAACCAGACCGATACCAATAATCTGGTAGACGTTGGGCTTTTCCTGCCAATAAAAGATTGAGAAGAGGATGGGAATCAGTATAGACAGACGAACAACCGCCATCGGTACAGAGATTCCATCCCGCTTGACAACGGTAATCAGGAAAAAATAGGAGACCACATAACCGACGCCTGCAAGCACACCAACAATCAGGGTCGGCTGCGAAAAGTGGTTCGGAGCGATTGGCAATTGAGCCAGCGTTGAAATCGATGCGGTCAGTGCGGCGGTGATGTAGTTGACGGCGCCGACCACCCAAAGGTTTCGGCCTCGAACTTGCGCGTGCTTGACAATCAGTCCAAATGCGGTTGAAAGCAGGATGTGGATAAACAGTTCAATCATTAAAGGTTTAGCGGCAAGAAGTCAGGCAACGCCGGAGGCGCCTCAAGTTTACGGAATGCCCCTCTCTTGTAACTTAACTCTCCATTTCACCAGCCGGCGTGCGCGCTCTGGCAACGCCGATCATGCTATCCCGTGTGATGAGAGCGGCGAGTTCCTCTTCGCTCATGTGTTCGGTGCCATCCGGCCGCTGAGGAATAACGATATAACGCATCTCCGCCGTACTGTCGTAAACCCGGACCTGGACCTCTTCATCCAGTTCGAGCCCGAATTCTCGCAGGACACCTCGCGCATCCACGACAACACGCGCTCGATATTCCAGGCTTTTGTACCAACCCGGCGAAGCACCCAGGAGCACCGTCGGGTAGCAAGAACAGAGCGTACAGACGATCACGTTGTGGATGCCAACGGTATTTTCGACCGCGACGAGATTCGGACTTTCGACCTCGATATCCAGTTCAGCAACCGCTGCTTTTGCGTTGGCCAGAAGGCGGGTACGAAAGTCCGGGTCAACCCACGCCTTGGCCACCACTTGAGCCCCCACAGCCGGTGTTCGGGAATCCATGATTTCAATACGCCGTCTGATATTGTCGGCAGTCACCATTCCTTTTTCAATCAAGAGGGCCTCAATGGCAGCAGCCCGCTTCGCATAAAAGCTCAGTTCAGGGTCCTCTGCAATCAGTGAGTGTGCATCAGCGTCATGGTCGTGGTTGTGCATAGTTACCTCCCGGTTTCAGGCTGGCTTGAGCCAATGCTCGAAAATATCAATAAACAGTTTGTCTTTCAGTGGCGCCTTGTACTGCTCCCAAACGTGATTTTGATTGAAGCTGACCAGATAAAGAACCTGTTCCGGTAAGCCATCACCCCCATATGCTCGCGATTCCGGATTTGGGAATGTCCCCCAAATGGCGGCAATGGTCCCGGTTTTGCCCTGAATGTAGCCCGGCGTCCGGCGGTGCCCAGAGGTGATGTCCCTCCGAACCCGGATGCAGGCCCCGACTTTAAATCTGGCTGTCATTATGACCTCCTTGACGGTGCGATACAGCAAGATCGGGCAGATGCTGCCGATTCGTGCGTGCTTCAAACACCTTCATCTTTTGGTCAATTTCCTCAAGCGTCAAAACGCCTTTCTGGATCAAGAGGGTTTCAAGTGCGATGACCCATCGCTCGAAGTAACTGAGTGTCTCGTATGTGTCCGGTTCGATGTCCTCGATTGCCCGACGGAATTCATCGACATTAAAATGAGCAGCACATGCAGAGCAGACTGCCATCAAGTTCTTTTCCCACATGGCCAGGTCGTGCTCCGTTTTATCGATGAAACCCGCGTCAGACCAGCCACCCCGGTCGTGTACCTTTGACATCGTGGATTTCCTCCTTAGCGGATGGATGCCAATCAGCATTGTCGTCTGAAAGCTATGCTTCTGTTGATTCACACCCGACTATGGTAATCGAAAGCCGGGCATTTGTCAACTGCAAAACCCGGTGAATTAACTTGACTCCAAAAATTATTGCATTGATGGACTGTTGCGAGAATGGTCGTTAATTGGGTAAAGAAGCGACTGAATCGTCATGACAGCATATGATTAATACCGAACAAATCCTATGCTCAAAAAATGGTAAGATCATTGTAGCATATTATTAATCAAGGATTGAGCACCGGATGTCAAGCATCATGCTATCTATGATCTGCCTGGAATATCTTCCTGTTCTCTGACTTCAATTTCGAGGAAGTAAACGACCCCTTTCCCTTTGGCGTTTATCTCCAACGCTGTGATGATAGGGATGAAGCGCAGGGCATAAGCGCTGTATCAAATCCCTGAATGCTATAATTTCTAATTCGGTGGAGATACGCATTGAGTTTCATCATTCCCAAGGGCCTGCAACGCGCCTTTCTTTTTTTCCTGACATTTTCCTTCCTTATTTTACATTTCCCCAAAGTCAACGCAGAACCCGTTCGAAAGGATTCCGCGTTGACGCAGCACTATATCAAGCGCCGGTCGAGTTCAGATACAGACGAAGCCAATGAGGAGAAGTCCGATCTGTCAGCCGAATCCGAGAGATCTAAAACACAGGATTTTTGGGGTACTCCGACAAGCGGAGTTGATCGTACCTCAACCTCCGACGCGACAGAGGACGATCCGTGGAAAGTTCAGACAGAGGACAAACCCGCTCCGCCTGAAGAAGAAACACCGGAACAAGACATCCGCTTAGAGATGTTGACACCGTACTTCGAGGCGCTGCGTCGGTGGAAAGCGCCCCCTCGCTTGTTAGAGCTCCGTGAGCTTGACCGCATGCGCGATGGAAAGCAAGAAGAGAAGGAAAAAGGGCTCGCGCTCCCGCTCGATTCAAACCTTCAGATTACCGGGCATAAATCGGTTACGATTGAAATAAACAAAACCCACTATTTTGGACAAAGCGACGTCAACCGTTTTGGAGCGGGCTTTGCGGGTCGCAGTTTCGGTTCCGGACTGGATCTCGGGCTGACCTCCTCCTATACCTACGATCGCTTCAGTGATTTCGGTGGGGGATACGGCGGCGGATACGGCAGCTATGGCGGTGGTTTTGGACGCCCAGCTGGCCGGTGAACCGGTGGCCTGGGTCTCGGCCACGGCGGCGACTTTTTACCCGCCCGATGTGGCGGCCTGTGGAGTTGATTTGGCGGCACTCATTGTGGTGCGGGCGAAGTTGGCCACATGATCCTGGATCCCAATGGCCCTTT
>JAPUIP010000098.1 GCA_027296925.1 Candidatus Poribacteria bacterium
AGCTGAAATGCCGTCGGAAAAGTCGCCGGATGTCAGCAGAATTCGATGAAATTGCTCGTAGCAATTTTCGTTCCCACACTTAACTCTGAAGAGCCAATTTTTTCTTACACCCAACCGCAATCAAGGCATGCGCCATCGGCATAAATCCGGTGTGAACCACTTCATCGTTTGCGCCAAAGAGAAACACATGCGTAAAATACTGCCCCATCTCCGCTTCAAGCCTTTCAGCGGAATAGATGTTGACATGCCCGGCTTTGGTGATCTCCGAAGCGTACTGCTGGCTGGTTACATTGGGAGTGCCGATTACGGCGATACCGTCGTGGACAAGGTTATCCGCAATCTGAGCGAGAAACTTGTGCGCGTTCTCCGGCGAAATATGTTCGATGACGTCAAAGCTCACCACCGCATCCCACTGTCCCGGCGGCTGTTTAAGGAAATCTCCGCAGATAAACTCGATGCGCGGGTCATCCCAATTGGCTTTCGCCACGGCGATTGCGTCTTCATCAAGGTCAAGCCCTCTCGCAAAACCACATTCTACCGCGAGCAGCCAGGTGCCTAAACCCTCGTTGCAGCCGACATCAATAACCCGCTTGTCACTCCCGATCATTTTGGCGGCGAACTTGTAATATGACAGGGCAAACAGGGCACGTCTTGGCGTGTGCTGAAACCAATAGCCGACATACCGACCGAGCGTAATTCGCCGGTCCCCCATCATGTCGGTCACTTCCTTCCAACGGGCACGTTCCTGTTCCATCCGTTACCCTTTCTCACCGCGTTTGTAGCAACCGATGTAGACTAAGTAATGCGCCATCGGCGCGTAGCCGGTATGAACCACCTCGTCATTGATGCCGAACCGCAGCACATTGTGGAATACGGTTTGCATCGATTCGGCGAGCCGCTCGGCATCGTAGAGGTTGACGTGTCCCGCCTGGCTGGCGGGGGAGGCATACGCCGACGCCGTGAGGTTCGGCGTGCCAATCACGCAAATGCCATCGTGCCCCAGGTTTTGAGAGATGGTGTTGAAAAAGGCGTCCTCATACTCCGGGTAGATGTGCTCAATGACATCCAGACTGACGACGCTGTCGAAACGCCCATAACGCCGACCGAGAAAATCACCTTCGAGAAATTGACACTTTTCGCTGCCCCAATTTGCTCGTGCGATTTCGATTGCTGCCCCATCCATGTCCACGCCGGTATAATTTGTGGCGAACTCTGACAGGATTGGCGTACCAATTCCTTCGCTGCACCCCAACTCCAGCACACGCTTGTTTCGACACGCCATCTTGGCGGCAAACTTATAACGCGACAACACAAACGCCAGCCGTTTCGGATCATTGAAGAGATTATAGGACCAATGCCTGCCAAGGGTCTTCTGATTGTCGCCAAGCATATTAGTGACGTTCTGCCACAATTTCCTTTCAGCCGAAGTCTGTTCCTTCACGCGATTTTCCTTCTGTAATTTCGGGCGACCTGTTCGATGCATCTGGCGGTTGGCACAAATTCGATATCGGCGGTTTCCCGCAGCCGTTGACAGATCAGATTTGTGCGCTTGGGACGACGAAAGGGCTCGCCCAGATCATCCAAGGAGATCTCTTGCACCAATGCGCCATCCACGTCCAACACATCCGCCATCGCGAGGGCAAGGTCGAGACGGCGCCATGCCTCAGGCGAGCAGACATTGATGATGCCGGTTGCGCGAGCCTGTTGTAGCGCCATGACCATCTTGACGACATCATCGACCAGCACAGGACAAAAGATCTGATCACACGCCGCCCGAACAAGCAGCCCTTGAGACAAACGACTTGCCATTTCATCCAGCAACGTGCCATCTCCCTTGTCCAGCCCGAATACCTTGCTCAGTCGGATGATGAGAACATCTCCATCACAAATTTTCCACAGCCGTCGTTCCACTTCCGCTTTCTGCCTGCCATATTCGTTAATCGGGTAGGTCACGGCATCATCCGCGTAACCACCACGCGCTCCGTCAAACACATAGTCGGAGGAGAAAAATATGGGAACGACACCGACTGCCGTCAATTGACGCGCCAATTCCAGCGTTCCCGCGACATTGCAGGCGCGCGTGCCGGCGCTGTCCTGTTCGCAGTGAGCAACGCCCGTGATCGCTGCCGCGATAATCGCATCTCGGTCACCAGATTCTCGAAGCCGGAGCGGCCCAATATCCGGCGCCGAAAGATCCATATCTTCGCGGGTGGTTCCGGAGCAGTCGGGATAAAACTTCCGCAACGCCCGGAGGAAATGACTTCCAAGAAAGCCGTTTGCTCCGATCACCGCAGTCTGGGGGAAATAACCAGGTTGACTCATTTACGTTTTACGCATCACCGTTTGTGGATGTACTCCAGCGGTTCGGCTTGGATCTCTTCCCAGTATTCCTCAACCCACCGGATCACTTTGGATAACCCAGTTTCCAGCGGAACTTGCGGCATCCAGCCAAGCGTTGCACGTGCGCGAGTCGAGTCAATGACGTACGCTGCATCTTGTCCCAGTCGCTCTCCCACGACTTCGGTTACGGCCGCAAAGTCGCGTCCCAACCCTTCGCAGATTTGTCGTACGACATCACGCACCGCCACTCCCGCATCCGGCGAAAGATGATAGATCGTTGCCGGTTCGCCCCGTTCCATCGCTGCCAACTCCCCCCGCGACACGTCGCGGATGTGAATATATGACTTGACCGCTGTTCCTCCGCCGTGGAGTTGAATCGTGCGCCCCAACTTTAGATAAATCACGGAGCGCGGTATAATTTTGAATAACTGCTGATGCGCGCCATAGACGTTTGTCGCTCGAATCATCACCAGTGGAAATTGAAAGTTTTTGACCAGCGTAAACAGCATCAGATCGCCGGCGGCTTTGGACGCGGCGTAAGGCGTACTGGGGTTAAGCGGCGCATCCGCTTTGACCAACCCTTCGCATGTGCCGTAGACCTCCGGCGATGAGATATGCACGTATCGTTCCAGCCAGCCTTGATCCTTCAGGTAGTTACCGAGCGCTGCAATCGCGACAGCGTTGGTCTGAAACCACTGCTCCGGATGTTCCCAACTTGGGGCGACTTCGCTCTGTGCAGCGAAATTCACGACATAAGCCGGGCGGCGTTCGTTCAGCAACGCGATCAAGCGGGGCATGTCACGGTTCACATCCATCTGGTAAAAAGCGAAGCGGGAGAGGTCTGATCGCTTTTTGTAAGGCAGAAAGAGCTCGCTTTTCTCCGGCGAACGGCTCACGCCAACGACGTTGTACCGATTGGTCTCCAGCAGGAGATCAACAAAGTCACTTCCAGAAAAAGAGTTACTGCCGATAACAACAACGGTTTTCATCATTCGCTCCCAATCTTGATGATGC
The DNA here is from genome assembly GCA_027296925.1 of Candidatus Poribacteria bacterium. Classification (GTDB taxonomy): domain Bacteria; phylum Poribacteria; class WGA-4E; order WGA-4E; family PCPOR2b; genus JAPUIP01. The sequence continues at coordinate 3,355 of JAPUIP010000098.1, forward strand.
ACCGTCCTGCAACGTCCCCCTGCCGCATCCGCTCGATCACTGTGTTAATATCGTCCAGGCGGCAATGGTCGGTAATCAGATCCCTCAGGTTCAGTTTGCCGGCGTTGACCAGTCGGATGTAGCGTGGAATGTCCTCGTCCGGATTACTTTCTCCTCCATGAGACCCCGTCAACACTTTGCCAAAGTGTAGTGGTAGGGAATGGATCGAAATGTCCTCGCCGATTTTCGGGACACCGACGAGAACCGTTCGTCCCCGTGGATGCGTCAGCGCATAAGCCATTTCAATGAGCCTGGGGATTCCGGTGGTATCCACAACGGCATCTGCGCCGGCGTCCCCAACGATTGCACGGATTTCAGTGCTGAGGTCGTGCTTCTCCGCATGAACGGGATGCGTTGCCCCAAATTGCGAGGCCAGTTCGAGCTTGTTGTCGTACCGGTCTATAGCGATGATCGGATGCGCCGATACCATTGCGGCGCCCTGAGTGACGCTCAATCCGACCCCACCAGCGCCGAAGATGATCACCGATTCACCGATCTTGACCCGCGCGTTGTTGTTGATGACACCAAGCCCGGTGGTGACGGCACAACCGAGCAGCGGTGCAAGTTCTAGGTCGAAGTCTCCGGGGATGGCTGTCACGCGATTCTCGGAGATGATTGCGTATTCGTTGAAGGTTGTCACCCAGCCCGCGTTCAGTCGCCTTCCCCGCAAACGGTATACAGGCGTTTCCGATTCGATGCCTTCTCCCTTCATCCAGTGCATCACGACGTGGTCGCCCACGCTCACCGTTCGTACCCCCGGTCCGACGTCCTCGACAATCCCTGAGCCCTCGTGTCCGAGCAGATGCGGAAGGTATTTGTCCTCGCCTTTGACGCCATCAATTTCGCCAAGCTGAGAGCCGCAGATGCCGCTGTAGCAGACCTTGACACGCACTTGACCATAGGAGAGTTGTTCCGGCAACTCAACTTCATCAACAATTAACGGCTGACGTTGCGCAATGAGAATGGCGGCTTTCATCGTTCCTTACCTCAGATGCGTGGCTAAGGAATGGCGATTTATACCAGTTGTAGTTTTCAATGAGCCCATTTTGTTAAGAAATAAAAGAACCACAGAACAGCCAATAAAATCCCCCCGACCCCCTTTACGAAAGGGGGATTGAGGGGGATTTGAGAATAGGCTCATCTGAAACTCAAAACGGTATGACATAATGTCCAAGTTTTTTGATAATCATCCCTAACCGGTCCAACCGAAGCTGATGGCCAACCGTTCCGGAATCATCTGCGACGCCCTTTCCACCTGTTCCACAGTGAACACTTCGCGCCACTCATCCGTGCGTCCCTTGCGGAAATGCCGATCGCCCGGCCGCATTATCTCGTCCGCTCTGCTTCGCGTGAAAAGTGAAGGCTCAATCCCATAGAACTGCAAGACTGCATCAAAGAAAGCATCGGGGTCGGATTTGAAATCCTCGTATTGGGTGAAGTTGATCTGTATCGGCCATTTTTCCGTTCCACTTACATCAAGCCACCCTTCGACCCACTCGATCAGCAACGGCAAGTGATGGTCGATCTGCCAGTCGATCTGTTCAGTGAGCGAGCGAGCGAAATAGCCATCCGGCGGCTGCGGTTCGACATAGAGCAGCAGTGGATCGTTATGCGTGTAAAGCTTCATGACGTGGTGTGTCCACGATAACATTGCCTGTCGTGGATCGCGCACATGGACAATGAGCCGGTCAATTCCCGCTTGCTGAAGCGTAACCAAGTTAATCCGTTCTGCCGGCAAATGTTCTAACGTGATTGCCCCACCTCGCGCAAATGCTTTTGTCCAGCCCGGCACCGCAAAATCGTTAGGAAAGAGATCCAGCGAAATCCGGCGCGCCGGTATGCCGAGTCCACGAGCCAACTGATCCAAAATGTAGACACTTGCCGACTTGGGCATGGTATTGAGGAAAATGCCGGGAATGCCCCGACTGATCGCCCCATCTTGCACAATGTCTTTTAGCGGGTGAACCGTGTTTGGATTGTATATCAGTTCCTCGTAATTGAGAGCTCCCGCCGCTGTCTCACCGTTCATGAGCGCATCCTCTTTTTTCCATCGTAGCGTCTGCTGGTAGCTGTCCATCGCCTCATGAAACCGGCCCTGAGCCTGTAGCACATCACCCAGTTTGGTATACGTCTCAGCCGAGTCCGGTTTGAGCTGTAGCGCCTGGCGGTAGTTGGTTTCCGCCTCGTCAAGATGTCCCAGCGCCTCACATGCATCGCCCAAATTGCAGTAAGCCTCGACATAGTTTGGGTTCAGACGCAACGCTTGCCGATAACTCGTCACTGCGTCATCGAACTTGCCCAGGGCTTGATAGGCGACGCCGATGTTGTTATGGTAGTCTGCAACCGAACCCTTTGCGGCGATCGCCTGACCGATGTAATCGATGGCAATATCGCTTTTTCCAGTTTGATGGGCGATCACGCCGAGCAGGTGTAGCGCGTCGGGGTGATGTGGATTCACCTGAAGGATTTGAAGGTATATCCCTTCTGCCTCCTGAAGGTTCCCCGATCGATGGTGCTGAAGGGCAATTGCTAACGCTTCGGGAATTGTCTTTTGTGTCTCGCCATTTTCCATGAAACGCCTCCCATCTGAGGTGAGCGCAGAGATCTATTCAAAGTAGATGAATGAGTGATCACCGGTGTAATCGCACCGATTCAACCACCACGCCCACTCATCGGGTGTGAAAAAGCACTCGCAGGTGAGTTGCCAATACAGGAGGTTCACCTTCTCCTCCTCGTTTCGGTAGGACTCCACAACGAGGTAT
>JAPUIP010000099.1 GCA_027296925.1 Candidatus Poribacteria bacterium
TAGCCTTACAGTATTCCTCATAATGCATAAAAACCTCCCTTAAAACATCAGTCGCAAGTTCTGGTTCACGTAAAATCCTTCTGAGTAATCAAGTTGAAGGGAGGGGGGTAGGCTTCTTCTGAGAAGAAATTAATGGATATATTGATTATAATAATATTCACTTCTGCATCATAGAAGTAGATATGTATTTTTCCTACGTTACTCCAACACCTACTTCTACTGACTCATGGTGCTAGTTTGAAAACCTCGATTCAGTGACATCAGCGATTCATCTTGGGCGAGGTTAAGAATGTCAATTCTACGGTCCTTGCGGGGGCCGCACCCCACAACGAGCACCAAAAGTCTCACCGACAAGTAGAAATCGCCTGCAGAGAGCGCAATTTACATGCCATGTGATGTTCGGATAAATCGGTAGGCTAGCATCAAAGATTGATTTTAACAGCATTCCCCCTTGGAGTTGAGTGCAATGCACTCACGGGGTTTTCAACAGCGACGTATCCGAAGAGGTTGGAGAGAAATGACAGAGAGATTATATCACATACTTATCACATTCATCCACTCAAAAACGAGGTACAGATCACTCCTCATACGGATTAGTTTCGAGCACATCAAACTCAGAAATTATGAATTGAAGAGGTCTTGGTCGGAACCGGTTGTTGCCCACTCACCATCTATAACATGTCGGTTCAAGGCGAAAAAGTCAAGTTAGATTAAGCCAACTGAAACACTACAATCAACACTTGACCTTGACGTGCTGCCGGCAGCGGCTACATAGCAAATCACCGCGTCGATCAGACTCGCATCACCACAGGGAGCACCATTGGACGTCGATCGGTTTTCTTTGTGAAAAACCGACGCAGAACAACCCGAATCTCCTCTTGCACCGTTTCCTCTTCACTTTTGGTCTCTGGGCTGAGTTGATCAATAGCCTGGATGACGATTTTTTTGGCTTCGTTCATCAGATCCTCGGATTCGTCCATATAGACAAATCCTCTGGAGACGATATCCGGACCGGTGGCAATCGCGCCACTGTTACTGTCGAGGACAACAATTGGGATGACCATGCCATCTTGCGAGAGTTGCTGCCGATCGTGTAGCACGATGTCCTCGATTCCCATGTCAATCCTTCCATCGACAAAAACGCGCCCCGCCGGGACTCTCTCCTGAATGCCGCAGGAATCGCGGGTCAGCAGAATCCGATCTCCGTTCTCAGCAACGGTGATATTTTCGGGAGAGATGCCAACTGTCTCTGCGAGTTCGGCGTGATGCACGAGATTGCTATATTCTCCGTGCATGGGTACAAAAAACTTCGGACGGACGAGGTTCATCATCAACTTGAGATCTTCCTGTGCACCGTGTCCCGACACATGAACGTGAGCGTTTTTTTCGTAGAGGACATGCGCGCCACGCCGCAGCATATGGTTAATCATATGCCCCACAGATCGTTCGTTGCCCGGAATCAGCCGTGCGGAGATAACAACTGTATCCTCCGGTTCAAGATGCAGGGACGCATGATCGCCCATTGCCATCAATGCCATCGCAGATCTCGGCTCTCCTTGGCTGCCGGTGCTCAATACAACAACTTCATAAGGTTCAAAGTGCTTCACCTCGCGCGCATCGATCAGGAGATCGTGGGGGACGTCCAGGTAGCCCAACTCTGACGCCGTTCGTATATTACCAATCATCGAGCGGCCCGTAACCCCAATCAGCCGGCGATGCTCGACCGCGAGGTCGATAAATTGTTGAATGCGGTGCAGACTCGATGAAAACGTCGAGAGAAAGAGGCGGCGTTCCGCCTTTTGAAAGATCCGGTCCAGGTCGTGATAGATCGACCGTTCAGAAGGTGTGAAGCCGGGTCGGTCTGCGTTGGTGCTGTCAGAGATGAGTAGTAAAACGCCTTCTTCGCCAAGTCGAGTGAGTTTGTGAATTTCGGTCAGGCGATTATCGACCGGAGTTTGATCAAACTTGAAATCGCTGATATGAGCGATAATTCCGATAGGAGTGTGAATGGCAACCGTCACAGCGTCGGGAATACTGTGGGCGACATGAATGAACTCCAGTTTGAAGTCGCCGAGTTGCAGGGAATCATCGGGATGAATGACGTTCAGTTGCGCCTCCGCCAATACATTATATTCACGCAACCGCCCTTTCGCTAAGGCAAGGGTCAACTTTGTACCGTAGACCGGCACATTGATCTGGCGAAGAAAAGATGCAAGTCCGCCCACGTGATCTTCGTGTGCATGGGTGATGATGATGCCTTTAATCTTATCTTTATTATCGGTTAAATAGGTCAAATCGGGGAAAACGAGATCCACACCGAGCATATCGGCTTCTGGGAACATGAGCCCCGCATCAATGATGATGATATCATTACCATATTCATACACCATCATATTCATGCCGAATTCCCCCAGTCCGCCGATGGGAATGATCGATATGCCTTCGTCTCGATTTTCAGACATTAATATGGATACCTCCAATTGTGAGCATAAAACGCAATACGCCAAACGTGATTAAGGATATTAAGACATCCGCGTATCTTTTTTTGCTACTGATTTGCTGATTCGTCGCGTCAACGATTCGTATTACTTGCTCGCCAACATCCGCCCCAACTGCCGACCGCCAAAAAGGTGCATATGCAGATGATAGACATCTTGTCCACCATGCCGCCCGCAGTTAACCATCAAGCGGTAGCCATCCTCGGCAATCCCTTCATCTCTGGCGATTTTCGACGCTACAGTAAACATTCGACCCACGGTTGGTTCGTCTTCAGGAGTCACGTCATTCACTGTAGGAATGAGCTTGTTCGGTACAATCAAAATGTGCGTCGGCGCCTGGGGGTTGATGTCCCGGAAGGCGGTTACCAAATCATCTTGATACAAAATGTCCGCAGGAATTTCTTGTCGAATAATCTTGCTAAAGATTGTCTCTTCTGCCATGGGCATCCTCCTTCAGCGGGAATTCGAGAACCTTATGCAACATGTCAGTGAACGGAACAGAACTCGTCGCCTATCCTGTCACCACGACGTTCACCAGCCGATTGGGAACAACGATTAACTTCCGTACCGCTTTCCCTTCAACGTACTTCTGGATGCGCTCGTCTGCAAGAGCGGCTGCTTCAACTGCCTCGTCACTCGAATCGACGGGGAGTTGGATGCGACTTCGCAGCTTGCCGTTGACCTGCACCACAATTGTGACTTCTTCGCGCTTGAGAGCTTCTGGATCGTAGGCAGGCCAGGTGGCATGCGCGATGAGTTCCGTCTCACCCAGCCGCTCCCAGAGTTCTTCAGCGATGTGCGGTGCGTAAGGGGAGAGCAACCGCAGGAAGGTCTTCACTGTCTCCTTGGAAACGGCCTTCGCTTGCGTGGCGGCATTGACAAACACCATCATATGACTGATGGCGGTGTTCATCTTATCGATGGATTCCGTATCTTCTGTCACGTCCTTGATGGTCTGATGCAGGAGTTTCCACAGATCTGGATCGCTTTCGCTGGCGGCATCCGTGAGTTTCTCACTGAGCTCGCCCGTATTTTCATCAACGACCAAACGCCAGACCCGTTGAAGGAAGCGGTAGACGCCCTCCACGCCAGAGGTCTGCCAAGGGGTGCTGACGCTCAAGGGGCCGATGAAGAGTTCATACAGCCGCGTCGAATCCGCGCCGTACGCATTGACCATATCATCAAGGTTCACGACGTTCAGTTTGGATTTGCCCATTTTCTCAAGTTGGGCGTTGACGGGCGCTCCAGTCGCTTTGACGAACCATTTGCCGCCCTTCTCCTCCACCTCACTCCGGTAATAATATTTCCCGTTACGGTCCTGGTAGGAGTAATCTTGAATCATGCCCTGATTGAAGAGCTTCTGAAACGGTTCCTTTGTTGACACGAGGCCGCAATCGTACAGCACCTTGTGCCAAAAGCGCGAATAGAGCAGATGCAGGACAGCATGCTCGACACCGCCAACGTAGAGATCAACCGGCATCCAGTACCGCTCGGCTTCCGGCGACCACGGCTCCCGATCGTTGTGCGGATCGATGTAACGGAGGTAATACCAACACGACCCCGCCCACTGGGGCATTGTGTTCGTTTCTCGCATACCCCGGCGTCCGTCCGGCAGGGTCACCATCAGCCAATCGTCCCCAGCACGCGCAAGGGGCGGCTTGCCATCGGGCGTCGGTTTGTATTCATCAATGGCCGGTAGTTCCACAGGAAGTTGATCTTCGGGAATCGGCATGATCGTGCCGTCCTCCAGATGCACGATTGGGAAGGGCTCGCCCCAGTAACGCTGGCGAGAGAAGAGCCAGTCTCGCAGACGATATTGCACCTGGCGGCTGCCTTTCTTTTCAGTCTCAAGCCACTCGATCATTTTCTGCTTGGCCGCCGCTGTCTGCATGCCGGTGATGAAGCCGCTGTTCACGTTGATTCCATCGCCTGTATAGGCTTCGTCCTCGATCGGCTTTTCACCACCGCGAATCACCTCGGCGATCGGCAAACCGAATTCCCTGGCAAATTCGTGGTCGCGTTCGTCATGACCGGGGACAGCCATAATCGCCCCCGTTCCGTAAGACATCAGCACGTAGTCCGCCGCCCAGATGGGAATCGCCTGGTTGTTGCACGGGTTGATGGCATAAGCGCCCGTGAAGACGCCGGTCTTTTCCGTGGCAAGGTCTGTTCGCTGCAAGTCGGACTTATTCCTGGTTTCCTCCACATACGCCTGTACAGCCGCTTTCTGCTTATCGGTCACAATCTGCTTGACCAGCGGGTGCTCGGGTGCCAGGACACAGTACGTCGCGCCGAACAGCGTATCCGGACGGGTTGTAAAAACAGTGAACGAGAGGTCTGTGTCCTTAATGGCAAAATCTATATCCGCGCCCTCGGACTTGCCAATCCAGTTCCGCTGCATCTCCTTGAGACTCTCAGACCAGTCCAGTTCATCGAGGTCTTCTAAGAGCCGCTCGGCATAAGCTGTTATCTTTAGCATCCACTGTCGCATCAGTCGTCGCTCGATCGGGTCGCCTGTCTCGACGTATCTCCCATCCTTGACCTCTTCGTTGGCGAGAACCGTCCCCAGCGCGGGGCACCAATTGACAGGGACATCCGCCAGATATGCCAGGCCCCTATCATAGAGCTTGAGAAAGATCCACTGCGTCCACCGGTAGTAGTCTGGCGCAGACGTGTTGATTTCGCGGTCCCAGTCGTATGAGAAACCGAGCTGCTTTATCTGTGCACGGAAATTGTTTATATTCCGCTCCGTGATGGTCGCCGGGTGGAGGTTTTCGCGCACGGCAGCACGTTCCCCCGGCAGTCCAAATGCATCCCAGCCCATCGTATGCAGGACGTTGTAGCCCTGCATGTGCCGCATTCGAGCGATTGCATCGGTGGCAGTATAGCCTTTCGGGTGACCCACATGTAACCCAGCACCTGACAGATAAGGGAACATATCGATGATGTAATACTTAGGCTTCCCTTCCCACGCCTTGGGGTCGGTGGGTGTATGGAAGGTCTTGCGCGCTTCCCACACGGCGCGCCATTTGCGCTCGATGGTTGCGGGTTCATACGTAACCTTTGACATTTAGAATCTCCTCAATTTGTATTATAGTGGCTGTGTCTGTAAAATTCAAGGGCAAATAAAAAGCCCACCATCGACAGATGCTCGATGATGGGCTGGGATCTAAAAGATAGATAAATGCAGTTTAACGCCAATCCGGCACACCACCGCCCACCAAACCACGCAATCGCAACAAAACAAGATCAAGCAAGGTACTAACAGAAACAGGACGACGATTGCTGATGAGCAGTAAGATGTAAGCCATTGATTCAATCTCCCAAAACTATCGTAACAGGTCGGTAATTGTTTCGCCTTAAATGTACCACATTCCTCGCAAAAAAGTCAAGTCCTTGTCTTCCATCAGAATCTTACATTTCCGATCAACGTTCCGATTGGCCAAAAGAGCGTATTAATTTGGGAACTGCGTTTCGCAAAGGCAAATCGCCAAAGAAGTTTCAACGACCTCATCGCTAAAAGCCGAGTGTAAAGGAAACCCGGTGCGTTTCTCCAACATCGCCAAACGGCACAAAAGCGTAATCAATCTGATAATTCGCGGTAGCGTATCCAGCACCGCCACTCAAATGTGAAAGAAAGTCGAAATCGCTGCTGCTACGGTAGCCGCCGCGTAAGGCGAATCCGTTGCGTAGAAGGTATTCAACTCCTGCATGCAGATTGGCTGAACCATCGGATGGAAAATTCACATCCATGGCCAGGACTAAGCGGTTTTGCGCGGATAATTTTTCAAGCGAAGGTGTTTCTCCCGTTTTCGGAGATTGGAGCAGTGGCTGAATATCAATTGTATATGCCCCGCCAATCCGAAGAATTCTTGGCAGCGAAGACGGTGTATCGATAAATGCAGGCATATCACTACCGATGTTCTGCAAACTCGCGCCGAGGCGCAGGTTTTGGATTGGCGGCTCATAAATGACCCCCAAATTGATGCTGTTTCCGCGTACCTGTTTCTTGGGCACCGGCTGCTTCGTCCCTCCGAAATCAACGTCTTGTTGGTCAATTTGAAATGCAACACCGACGCGGACGCCTTCGTACACCCGACTTGCAACGGCAACACGTATGATGAGATCGTTGTAGCTAAACGTTCCATCTTGTTCAAAACTGCCTGTGCTTGACTCGACTGTGCGGGGAATATCTCCTGTGTGGACAAGGGCGGCATCTGCACCGATTGCAAGCCACGGGCCCAAAGACTGTGCGAAGCCGATCCATTCAAAGCGAATATCTGCCAGCCACTCGGAATGCGTCGCTGAAAACTGAGGGCGTTCGAGTTGCCCAAGTCCCGATGGGTTCCAGTAAATTGTATTGACATCGTCCGCCACAGCGACAAATGTATCCCCCATTGCGGCGGCACGCGCCCCCATCCCAAGCTTCAGGGCGGCATTGCTCGTTGTTCCCACATCTTTGTTTTGAGCGTATCCTCCCGAGATGGACATCGCAAAGAAAAACATCAACGTTAGACGGTACACCAAGCCATGCGTAAAGCGTAGAACGTCAGGCATGATGCATGCGGTGTAAAACGTGAGATGTGAAACGTAGCCGTCCTTCTCTTCCTTGCGTTTCTTCATTCACCTTCCTCATTGCGTCCTATTCCACACGTCCAGAAGCCAGTTCGTACTTCCCCTGAATCCCCTTGACAATCGTCGCGCCACCACGTCGACGGAAGTAGTTTCCGAAACGTGATGCGAGACGGAGTGCTTCAGCCGAATGTTGGTCAATCAGGTTGTTCCGCTCACGTGAGTCCTCAATCAGATTGTAAAGTTCATCAGGCTCACCTTCGGGACGTTGGATATAGCTCCATGTCGCGTCGCGGATACACCGATCTGCGCCTTCATGGTATCCGGTAATAATCACATCACGGTGTGAATCGCTGTTCCCTTTGAGAACGCTGAGGAAACTTTCACCGTGCATTGACGAGGTGTTGTTTCCCAGTCCGAGTACCTCAAGTACCGTTGGGAGCACATCCTGAAACTGCACGATTGCATCGGTTCGGCGTGGACCTTCGCCCTCCGGCAGTCGGACCATAAAGGGGATTTTGAGGAGTTCGTTGTACATCCGATCTGCGCCCTTGAGGAACTTCCCGTGATCGCCGAGCGGGTGCCCGTGGTCGGCCAGCAATAAGATGAGTGAGTCGTCGTAGTACCCCAGATCTTTCAGCCCGTCAAATAGCCGACTCAGGCAGTCGTCCACAAAGCCCGCCTCACCCGCATAAAGCCCTCGAATGTGCCGAATCTCTGCATCACTTGCCCAGCTACTCGCCATGCCGCCCATCGGCATAATCAACCGTGGGCCATCGTAATCCGCATCCGTATAGGTATCAAAACCTTCGGGCGGATCCCACGGCTCATGCGGATCGAAACAATCGATCCAAAGAAAGGTCTTATCGTGAGAACGATTGTCTTCGAGCCACTCGATCGCTTCATCGACGACCTTATGGGGGAACCAATCCTCTGGCTCGGTGAACCGATCCGTATTTGCCAAAAACTGACCGATTCGATCGCGCCACTCTTCAGGGAAATTCTCGTTGACATAGTCGTTGAGGTCTCGCTCGATGGGCGCCGACACATACGGGTCATACTCCTGACCACGGATCCAACGGTAGGAATGAAAATGGCGGTGGTAGTTCATCCCCGGCGCGCGGTAGTGATAAGTGTCCGAAATCAGCCCGCAAACGTATCCCTCCTGACTCAAAATCTGCGCGATTGGAACGTCTTCCGCGGTTAACGGCTGCCAAGGACGGTACGGCAGCGTTCGCTGTCCCGTCATCAATTGACAACGGATCGGGATTGTCGGTAAGGCTTCCGGGTAAGCGTTCTCGAAAACGATGCACTCGTCTGCAAACCGATCAATATTCGGCGTTCGACACGGCTGAATCCCCTCAAACGGTGCGATGCCTTTATGGTAAGTGCTGACGTGATCTTGACGAAAACTATCTAAAACAATAACGATCAGATTCATGATGACTCTCCTCAAGTCAATGGATTTTCAACGTCCCCAGATTTTAAGCTTCCTACGAGGTCGGGTTGAGTCTATTTGCTCATTTACCGCGCGGGGCGGGATTAAGAAACCTGATTGCAGATTTCTATTGACTGCCAAAAGGCCTTGCATTTTACAGATTGCTTGTGATATGTTAATAAAGTTGGTTTGATTTTGGACGAGATTATGAGAAAGGAGGTGGGTAAGTTGGCTCGAATTTGCTATACTTGTGGGAAAATCCCCATGGCTGGTAACCGAATCAGCAAATCACGGCGGCACACGAAACGGAGATGGTTACCCAATCTTCAGCGCGTCCGTATTCAAACGGAAAACGGTAATAGGCGCGTTCGCGTGTGCACGCGATGCATTCGCTCTGGAAGAGTTATCAAGGCTGTTTCTGGCGGTCAGCAAGTTGCATACGGAAATTGAAAGGATGAATGCGGATATGTGGCGCGCCGCCTATGTCGTCCGGGTAACGCTTCGTACCCCTTTTAGACAGCGGATGGATTCCATGACCGCTTCCAACTGTTCGAGTCCATTCACGGCTAAGGTTAGCTGATCACAGGCGGTCTTGTGACTCGCTAGCGTGGAACGGGTCTTGCCGATATTTCCTTGCACGATATTCACTTTATAGAGTGCGATTGAGCTTGCAATTTCCCCAAGCATTCCAGGACAATCGTCGCACTCGACGGCAATCGTTGCAGGGTAGGTTTCCCGCTCAACGGATTTCCATTCAAGATGAACCATTCTTTCCGGCTCATTCAATATTCGGGGGCAGTCCACCTTATGAATCGAAACCCCTCGCCCCCGCGTAATATATCCGAGGATCTCATCGCCCGGGATAGGATTGCAGCACTTCATGATGCGTATTGCATCGAGATCGATTCCTTCAAGCTGAATTGCCGGTTCTGGACGAGGAGCCTCCAATACGGTTTCTTCTTCCTCGGGGGGCTCCGGTTCGGGACGTAACACATTGACAACGTGGGTCGCCGACTGTTTGCCATTGCCAATCTGCATAAACAGATCATCGACTGTCTTTAACTTCAGCTTTTCAGCAATCGCACCCAGTTCGGGCGATTTGATGTACTCCCGCAGGTTCAGATGCTGTCGTCGCATCTCCAGTTCAAGGATCTTCTTTCCAAGCTCAATTGCCTGTGCGCGATCCTGTTCATTCAGCCAATGTCGAATTTTGTTGCGCGCCCTTGCCGTTTTGACCCATCGCAGCCAATCACGGCTTGGGTGCCCCTGAGAGTGGGTCAGGATTTTGACCCGATCCCCAGTCTGTAAGTGATATTTTAGCGGCACCATCCCGCCATTGACTTCTGCGCCATGACATGACTGTCCAACCTCGGTGTGTATTTTGTAAGCAAAATCTATCGAGGTTGACCCCGCCGGCAGACAATGCAGATCCCCGTTAGGCGTGAATACATAAACTTCATCAGGAAACAGTTCACCTTTCATCGAGCGGATAAACTGGTAGGGGTCTTTTAACTCTTGAATCTCGTCCAACATGTCCCTGAACCACGCAAAAATCCGTTCGCCATCCGTTTTTGACGGCACTCCCTCTTTATAACTCCAATGCGCGGCAATCCCGTATTCAGCAATTTGATGCATTTCATGGGTCCGAATCTGAATTTCTACGGGACGTTCTCGATCCAAAATGGTTGTATGTAATGATTGATAGCCGTTCGCTTTGGGGAGTCCAATAAAATCCTTAAATCGCTCTGGAATATGATACCATTTTTTGTGTAACGCGCCGAGTGCGACATAGCAACCGCCTTGCGTTTTGACCAAAATACGTGCCGCTGTGAGGTCGAAGATCTCTTCAAATGGTGTCCCTTTCTCATGAATCTTCCGGTAGATGCTATGAATATGTTTGGAGCGGCCATCGACCTGGGCTTCAATTCCGTACCCATTCAGTTCCCTTTGGATAGCGTGGACGATCCTTTTGGTATATGCTTCCCTTTCAGCTAACCGTTCTGAAAGTAGACTCGCCATCTGTTTGTACTCTGTGGGATACAGGTACTTGAACGACAGATCTTCAAGCCGGCTCCTGATTCGCGCAATCCCTAATCGGTGGGCAAGCGGTGCGTAGACTTCAAATGTTTGCTTGGCAATCTCCTCCTGTTTGTGTGGTGGAAGGAAGGAGAGGGTATTCATATTATGCAGCCGATCCGCCAGTTTGATCAGAATCACCCGGATATCCTTTGCCGTTGCCAGTAGCAGTTTCAGGTAGTTCTCCGCTTGTCTCTGTTGCACCCGACCTTTGAACTGATACTTGCTAATATTGGTGACCCCCTCAACCAGTTGGGCAATTGTTTCACCAAAGAGGTACGCGAGTTCATCGCGGGTGACCGATGTATCTTCCACCACATCATGCAAGAGCCCCGCGCAAATCGTCGTCATGTCCAATTTGAGATCGACTAACGTCTTCGCTGTTTCGAAGCAGTGAGTGAAGTAAGGATCGCCAGAGTCGCGCCACTGCCCCCGGTGGGATTTTTCGCTATATTCGTAGCTTCTTCGCAGGAAATCAAAGTCTGCATCTGGATTATAGGCTCGAATTCGCTTAATCAGGTATTCGACACTCATATGACACCCTCTCCCAAATCTGTTCTATGTTTTGCTTCAATTGAAAATCGGAGAATAACTGACTTTCCAGCTTAATTTGCTCACCATTCAGATAGGTTTCAGATTCTTGAAGCTGACGTTTTTTCGGCGGCGGTGGTAAGAGTTGAATTTCATGTGTGGCGGCATCGACGTGTTGGCTGATAAGCTGCAATTCCTGAAGGATTGAAAGTCCATTCCTGATAGCGAGTTCCGGAATTGAGTCGGCTTGAATCTCCGCCATCATTGCTTCAAAACCAAGGCGATGACCGTTGCCCTGACTTAGCACTTTCAGCTTTTTATAGAGCTTCCTCAAGGTTCGTTCATCCGGATATTGCCAGAATACACACTTCTGCATCCATTCGACATCCTGGGGATTATAAATGAGGTGGATGTATGTGGTCTCCGGGTGTTTGAATGCGGGTTGACATCGATTAAAAAAGTGCAACGGTTGAGGAATCGGGTGACAAAAGACAATGTGGGCCACATGAGGCAGATTCGCCAAGCTGCAACTTGCCGCAATCGTTTGTAACTCCTGCTTTGCCAGTTCGTCCACCATGCGCTGTTTTTCGTCTTCAGATGTATCTGGGCCGCATCGACCAATCCGCCGCTTTGAACCAATCAATTCAAGAAGCTGGTCTAATGCTTTTTCGTCCCGTACATATAACAGCGTGGGCTCCCTCCGGTCGAGGAGATTGTCGAGGTAATTCTGCTTACTTCTCACATTTCTGCGATCCACAATTTTGGCCGGGCTTGCCATGTCAGCCGCCGGGAAGACCGACTGAAGGGAATGGCGATCCAGCGTGCGAATACGAAGGTCCTCAATCTTCAATTGGAGGCGACGGGTGTTATTCCATTCGTTGATCTCTGGCTCGAAAGCAAGATCCAATCGGATGTTTTTATTTTTCAGCGCAATTAAGTGATCTGACATGTACCACCCAAGGGCTTCCATCGTTTGGCGCCCATCCGTCACAAAGAGCTTGAGGTGGTTCTTGTCCTTCCCGATTAAGTCGGGCGAGCGTTGAAGCGAGAGATTGCGTATCGATAGGCGAGGCGGTGAATTATCCGCTCCAAAAGGCTCAAGCAGATGCAGTTGATCGATGGTGTCCAACGTCAAATAAGGCATCTGCACCTCAAGGTCTATGCTCAACTTGGAAACCAGATCCTCGTCCGAGAGGTGTTCACAAGCATATCGGTTAAAATGCGCTGCAAACTTAGGGATATTCTCAGTTTTGATTGTCAGTCCAGCCGCCGCTTCATGCCCACCGTGTTTGACCAACAAATCGGTACAAGCATTCAAACTCGCAGCAAGATTGATGCCGTCGATGCCACGTCCGGAGCCGTGCGCGTCGTCACCATCAATGGCAAGCAGGAACACCGGGCGATAATACTTCTCAAGGATGCGTGACGCGACGATACCAACAACGCCCCGATGCCAATCTTTGTGAGCGACAACCAGCCCCTTCGTCTCGTCTAGCTTTACGTTCTTTTCAATTTTTGAAATCGCTTGCTCCTGAATCCGCTTCTCCACTTCCCGTCGTTCTCGATTATGCGTATCAAGTTCTTGGGCAATCGGCATTGCCGTTTCGTAAGCGTCGGTCGTCAGCAACTGGACCACCTTGCTTGCGGCGTCCATCCGCCCTGCCGCGTTAATGCGGGGACCCAAAACATAGGACAGCGTATACCCAGCAATTGGCTTGTTTGCAGGATAGTCCGCAACATCGCAGAGGGCGCGAATGCCAGGCCGCTCCCGTTTATTGATTTCCGCCAGTCCGAGCCGCGTCAGAACGCGATTTTCCCCTTTCAACGTGGCGATGTCCACGACCGTGCCGAGTGCGACCAGATCAAGTTGAGATTGCAAAAAAGGGTTGATTTCGCCGCCTTCCATTAATCCGTGCGCAAGCTTGAACGCCAGACCGACGCCTGCAAGCCCATCGAACGGGTACTCGCTTTCCGGCATTCTGGGGGTGATGACTGCATACGCTGGCGGCAACGCATCCGGAGGGGGCTGATGGTGGTCTGTAATGATCACATCGACACCGACCTCGTTCGCGACTTTCACTTCGTTAATCGAAGTGATGCCGCAGTCAACCGTGATTAACAGATCACAACCATCTTCCTTAAGTTTGCGGATGGCTGCCGCGTTGAGTCCGTACCCTTCATTGAAACGGTGCGGGATATACGGCTGCACCGGATAATCGAGATGCCGAAACGTGTTCAACAGCAGCGATGCAGCCGTCGTGCCGTCTGTATCGTAATCCCCGAAGATCCAAATCTTCTCGCCTCGCTTCATCGCTGAATGGATGCGGTCTACCGCCTTTTCCATACCGTACATCAGAAACGGAGAGTGTAGGTCTGCGGCGGTTGGATATAGATACGCATGCGCTGCATCTTCCGTTTCGATGCCTCGATTGACGAGAAGCTGCGCGACCAACTGCGAAATCCCCAGTCGCACTGCCAGCCGAGAACTCTTCTCGATATCAGGAGTTTGAACCCGCCAGATTTTCGATTTCATGACAGCTATATTATCATGGATGTATTTTTTCGTCAAGAGAAGATTGGCGTATTTCTAGCGTAAATTTGACGCTTATAACCTTGACATATACTGAACTAATTTTCAGTATTAAAGTTGTCATTCTGAGCCCTTCGGCGTAGTTTACCCTCGAGCGTAGCGAAGGGCTCAGGGCAGGCTTAACGCGAAGAATCTCGTAATAATTGCTAAGAGAGATCTTTTACTCGTCTCCGGGCTCGACTCCCGCTCAAGATGACAGGCGAAAACGATAGTTTGTCCTTGAAAATTAGTGAAGATTTTATGTTACAATAATTAAGTTATCTACGATTCAAACGGGCGAGCCGCCCGCTCTACGTGAGGATCGCTCCGTAAGTAGCAAAGTATGGAGTTCATCAAATTCAGAAATTGCCATATCCTTTTTGGAGGTAAACAAATGAAAAACGTAAATGTGAAGTGCCTGATTTGCATTATAGTATTCGCGTTGACCGTTGTTAACCAAGCTGAAAGCGAAAGGGCTGCGCCAGATCTGGTAAGTTTAGCCGTCGTGGGAGAGTTAGTTATCGTGGGGAAACTGTTAGCAGCAGAAGTTATTGTGGGGAAACTGGATGATCAAACTCAGGTGGTGTATACTGATGTCATCGTCGAGGTGGTCCAGGTGATTCGGAATACAACAGAACAAGAGATAAAAGTCGGCTCGACGATAAATTTTCGACCCCTTGGTGGACAAATCGGTAATCGCAAAGGGGGAATTGTTGGTGATGCAGAATTCGGCAAAGAGGAGATCGGGAATCTGCTTCTTCTGTCGCTAATACGGCCCCACAGAGCAACAGCCGGAGGCAAAATGGGATTTGACACCATTTTTGACGTTTTTGGGGGAGAAGATGGGAAACACACCATTAAAATCAAAGATAACGTTCCCATGGTGCATCTGTTCTGGATGGAAAGACGAGATGCGGAGATTGGATTGCCCCTTGACTGGGTCTTAGAGCTGATGAATACGGCGATTACCTTGGCTTCCAAGAGTCCGGTGCAAAATCCGAAAACACCCGACGACGTACCCGCAGAAGTCAAGTTTAAGTTTAGACGACTTAGTAGCATAGAAAAGTCAGTTCGCCAAGCAGCATGGGACGGTTTGTCAGAAGCGCGCATTATCAGAATCGCTCGCGCAGAGCTTGCTCGGGTTAAAGAAGAATTAGGACTATAAGGGGAAAAGATGAAATCTTTCCATAATCGACGAAATTTCGAGGAACCCAGCCGATGAAAAATCAACGCCGCCGACTTCACAGCTTGCAATCACGACTTGACCTGGTGGAACAACGAATGAAGCGCGCACGTCAAAATCTGAATCGACGCGTTCAACGCGCTTTGATTCCGCTTGAAATCCAGGAAACCGTTGGTATTTCCCAGATCGAAGGCGACATACTCATAGTGAACTGGAGTATGCCGATCCAGATTTTCTCCCGTCCGATCCGCTCCAAATGCAAGAACCTGCACTTATTGAGGAGTTACAGGAATTTCAGAATCCTGATGAGTATAGGAGAGGTTAGTGAATTCAGTGGTTGGGTCGAAATGCCAGAGAACCTCGCCGAGCGGGATTCGCCAAAATTCCCCTAACAATTCGACAGCATCGCAATGAAAGGTAGTTGTGGCATGGGTTGCGCACGATGTCCAACAACGATTAGGGTCTAAACCTGATAGGAAAATAAGGCGCTGTACCCCAGTGAGTCAGGTCTGCATCGGATAGATCTCTTGCGCATTTTATTATATACTGTACCTGATCAATCGGCTACTAAAATCCCTTGATTCACGTTTGAAACCGTTAATCTCCCCCTGCCAGAAGTTCAGCCGAGAAAGGCGTTGAGCCCTGATATGAAGCATTTCGTCCCTGTCATGACGGACATTTCATTTGTCTCTGATTTTCCTAATTTTTCTTTTCGTTATTCTACTTATGAGCCGTTTTGGGATGTGGTATGTCTCGATCTCCCGATCCGCATGATTAACAAGCATTCTGTAGATATTAGGTCAACATATTGAGCGCCAAACTCTCATGCGCTCATTATCCGTAACTGAGTTGTTTCTGGGCAGTCTGGCTTCCCGGTGCAATCAATAGGAGTAATCCGATGCTGTCATCATTCTTAACGAAACTGTTTCTAGTTGGCGCGGCTTCGCACGGCGATCTATCTGAGGAGTCGCGTCAAGCGGACAAAATCCGATATCGTACTTTTTTCGAAGAATCCAGCGAAGCGATCTTCATGATTACCCGGGAAGGAAAGATCATTGATGTCAATCCGGTGATGTCAGATCTCTTTGGTTACACAAGAGAAGAGATGATCATGTCCGGTTTTCAGAGCATCTATGCGCGGCCGGAAGATTATCACAAGTTCCAGCGGGAGATCGAGCAGAACGGGGAGATCAAAGACTATGAAGTGACGTTCCGAAAGAAAGATGGAACGGAAATGGTTTGTCTCGTCACTTCGAGGGTGCACCAGCGTCACGGCGAAGACACGTTGGAGTATCAGGGCATTATTCGCAATGTGACTGGACAAAAGCAAACTGAAGAGGAATTGCGTAGGAGTAGGTCTCAGCTTCTTCAGACGCTTGCCGAACTGAAGAAGGCGCAAAATCAGGTTATCCAGCAGGAGCGCTTGAGCGCGCTTGGGACAATGGCAAGCGGGATCGCTCACGACTTCAATAACGCACTTTCTCCCATTCTCAGCTTCAGTGAAGTCATGATGCGGTACCCTGAAATACTAGACGACAAAGAAAAAGTGGCGCGCTTCATAAAGATGATAAACACCGCCGCTAAGGATGCCACGAGCATTGTTAGTCGGCTGCGAGAATTTTATCGCCAGCGCGAAGCCGGAGAAATCTTCTTCCCTGTCGATCTGAACCAATTGGTTGAGGAAATCATT
The DNA here is from genome assembly GCA_027296925.1 of Candidatus Poribacteria bacterium. Lineage (GTDB taxonomy): Bacteria > Poribacteria > WGA-4E > WGA-4E > PCPOR2b > JAPUIP01. The sequence goes on from JAPUIP010000099.1 coordinate 16,558, forward strand.
TCGCTCACACAGCCCAAATGGGAAACGCAACAGTTGGCAAATGGCATTACGATCAATATTGAGACTGATTTAGGGCGCATTCCGGCGATCGCCGGCAACGAAGCGGAGTTGCGTGAAGTGTTGACCAACCTGGTTTTTAATGCCGTGGAAGCAATGCCTGAGAATGGAACGCTAACCTTCCGAACCCGAACCGATGGCAATCAGGCCGTTCTGGAAGTGTGTGATACCGGCGTTGGCATGACAGAGGAGGTGCGTGAGCGTTGTCTAGAACCATTTTTTTCTACTAAAGGACGGTATGGCACAGGCTTAGGGCTCGCAGTGCTATTCGGGATTATCCAGAGACATGATGGAACCGTTGACATTGAGAGCAAGCCGGGACAAGGGACAACCTTTTCCATTCATCTGCCAACCATGGTAGACATGTCAACAGAGAGTCGCATCCAAGAAAGCGGTACGCCTGTCCAACCCTTGCGTGTTCTCCTCGTAGATGATGAACCGTTGGTTCGTCAGGCTGTGGCTGAATACCTCATCATCGATGGGCATACCGTCGAGACCGCAACGAACGGACGCGAAGGTCTGGAGAAATTCCACGCCGGTTGGTTCGATATCGTCGTATCCGACTGGGCAATGCCCGAAATGACCGGTGACCAACTGGCGGCGGCTATCAAACAGGTCGCACCGAATAAACCGGTGATTCTGATCACTGGGTTTGGCGACTGGACGCATACAGACGAGGAACTTCCCGAAGGCGTCGATTGCATCGTAACAAAGCCGATTATTTGGTCAGCGCTTCAGGAAGCGCTGGCAAGCGTGAAACGGTGTGAAAGACCTCAGAAAGTGGAGTGACAAGGAGAGCTTAGATGCACAGCGAAGATGTAACTAAAGAAGAACTCCAAAAAAAATTAGCAGAAGCGGAGCAACGGATTGCCGAATTAGAGGCATCAGCGGTTGATGCTAACAATCAACTGAAGCAGAAACACGAAGAGCTGATTGGCTTCATTGAGAATGCCTCTGTCCCACTACATCGGGTCGATGAAAATGGAATGATTGTTTGGGCAAATCCAGTCGAGTCAGACTCGCGCGGTTATACCCGCGACATTACCAAACGGAAACAGAAAGAGGACGCATTAAGAGTCGCCAATAAGGATTTGAACGATTTTGCCTATATTGCCTCGCATGACTTAAAAGCCCCGCTACGAGCCATCAGTTCACTCGCAGATTGGCTCAAAACGGATTATGGTGACAAGCTAGATGACCCCGGCAAGGAAATACTTGATATGCTCGGCGGTCGGATAAACCGAATGTACAACTTAATCGATGGTATTCTTCAGTATTCAAGAGCGGGGCGTGTTCGTGAGGAAGCGGTCAAAATCAACCTCAACGAATTAGTGGTAAGAGTGCTTGATACAGTTGCTCCGCCAGAGAATTTTGAGGTGACGATACCAGACGAATTGCCAACTATATGGGGCGAACCGACATGTGTTGAACAGATTTTCCAGAATCTCGTAGAAAATGCTATAAAGTACATGGATAAGCCGGACGGGAGAATCGAAATTGGATGCGTCAGAGCTAACGGCTGCTGGCGGTTTCGTGTTGCTGATAACGGCCCTGGGATTGAAGAAAGGCATTTTGAGAGAATCTTCCAAATGTTCCAAACCTTAGCACCTCGTGATGAAATTGAAAGCACGGGTGTCGGGCTGGCGGTGGTCAAAAAGAGTGTGGAGATGTGCGGGGGCAAGACTTGGGTTGAATCTGAAGTCAGTCAAGGCAGTACCTTCTTCTTTACATTGCCTCAAGAAGCTGAGCTTAGCAGCTAAAAATTCGGAGTCGAAAAATGAAAAGTGAAGTGGATAATTCACCTTTACTGGACATTGAGTGAATTACCGGCGTAAACTTCCTTACTGAAATTCCCCACGTACCTCCACCGAACTTGCGACCGAAAGGAAATCGCGCCCTTCTTCGACGTGATCATCATTGTAGCTCAGCCCGAGATTGACTCTTGCGTTCAAGCGATTACTGAGTTGGTACCCAACGCGCAGGGTCGTCTCGTACCGCTCGGAGCGTTCCTCCCGATTTGCCCCGAATCTTTCACGGCGGATGACCGTTGAAAAGGTGTTCGTGAGATCCAAGTCGTGCTTGAGGGGGATCTTGCCAAAAATCGGTAGAGAGAGTCCGCCCTCCACCCGTAACCGATAATCGACGCTGAGGTTCGGGGTGATGATAAACGAAGAGCTATCAATGCCGCTACGTTCCTGCTCGCGTAACGTCATGCGGACGCCAATCGCGGTCTTTGTCGCCTGCCCCCACGTTTGGCTCCAGCTGATCGAAGGTTCGTGGGAGGTACTTGCACCAATTTGGGTACTGATGTTGCTCTGATCTCTTAACGTATAGCGATATCTCAGTTGCAGGCTTGATGTGTTGTTGGTGTTGAACATCTTCATATTCCCTTCATAACTCGTGGATTTAGATCTGGAAGAGGTGCTCGATGTCTTGGTGAAGTTGTTGTTGAAGGACATATTTCCACCAAGCGATCCCCACTTCCAGGGATCGACAGAGACGCGAAATCCGTATCGAGTTCCCTGACGTGACTGCGTGCGTTTCTCGGATTCATCCGGAAGATCTAAGATTTCCCAAATCGATGTGCCCCGATCGAGTCGCCGGAAAGAGTCCTGAGTGTCATAACTGACATCCGCGTTCAGCCCAAGGCTTTCGAGACTTCTGCGAAATAACCCCGCTTCCCGCTTCCCCTTCTGACTTCGCCGTTCCTTCAGCTTCCGCTCAAGTTCTGCCTTGTCCCGGCTGATCCAATCTCCCCTTTGGCTTTCCGCCTCTTCGATCGCCTCCCGCTCAATCCCCATACGCTCAAGGCGTTCAAGTTCCCGTTGGCGCCGCTCTTCGAGTTGCATCTCCTCTTCAAAGCTATCGAACGCCGGGGATTGTTCCGATGGGGGCGGTGAGGATTGTTCGGACGGGGATGTTTCGGTTGCTTCGCCAGTTTCCTCAACTTCCGATTCCTCAATTTCCGGTTCAGGCTCTCGGAGCAGCCAGCCGAACCAGACCCTTGGTCGCATGTTAAGTCCCAGGCGGATATTCGCATTGATGGAGACATCCTTCTGATCACCGAACCAGTTTTCACGGAAACTGATCCGGTTGTTAATTGTCGGACGCACACCCAGCAGATCGCGGTTGAGACGTGGATTCAGGGAAATCCGATGCTCGCGTGCCGCAATGGTAAACTCCGGTGCCACTTCGGGCCCCGCTTCCGCCTCCGTTGTCGATGGCGTTGTTGTCCCAAAACCAGTAAATCCAAAGCTACTGGTGCTGGCGTTCGGATCGCGTTTCTCAAGCTCACGGCGCACGTCGTAAGTCGGATTGAGACTAAAACTCGCTAGTGGCCTGAGATTGATCGAGACTCTTCCGCTGTCGATCTTTTCATCTCGGTTACGCCCGTACCCGTAGCCGAATGAGGAAGTGCTACCCCCCGAAGTGTCTATCGCCGTCGATGGATCGGTTTCCACATCCTCGTGGCGGTATTGGACGTCAACCCCGAACCTTGAGCCGAGGTCGAATCGGAAAGAGGCGGTGTAAAGATCGCTGATTTCTGTACCTTGACGCTCGTTCCAGAAGTCCTGCCGGTTGAGCGCAAATCCCAACGCCGGTAGTGGACGCAGATTGAGATTCACGGAAAAATCGCGGTTCTTTGTTTTGCTCTTGCCGCTCTGAAAGGAACTAAACGTCCCGCGCCGGCTTTCTGTCTCGGATTCCTGTTCCCGTACAGAATAACGAATCGGCAGCCAGCGGAAGAGGGTGACATCGGTATCGATGTTGAAATCGTTGCTGGTTGTGCTGAACCCGCGATCCTGTCGGCGTTGTCGCCCTGTTTCGCCCGCGGAGCTCTCAAAGTCTTTGTCCTGTTTGGCGTATCCGCCGTTCACCCGGAGAAGAGAGCCGAGCGAAACAGACATATTGCCGCGTCTTGCCCAACCGGAACGCACAAGCGGATCGCTCAGATGGATCTCGTTGACCCACACTTCACCGCTGATTTCCACTTCCATATCGTTCCGAATACCGAGCAGAATACCGCCGATGTTTTTAATCGAAAGCTGGGAGCTATTCGTTCCGCGAACGACAAAACCGTCTGGATGACCATCGGGTCCATCCGTATCTTCTTCTTCCTGCATGGCTGAATCCGTTAAGGTCGTCTCACCGGTTGGATCGACCGGCTGCGTCCCCAACGGGTCTGTCGTGGTGGTTTGTGCATCGAGATCTGGGTACTCATTCCGATGCAGGTCTTGCAGATCGATCTCAATCAATTTCCAGCCATCAAAGTCAATCGGGAGTGTATATTCATAAAAATCTCTCAGACTCTCAAAAACGGTGACCTCTTCCTCCTGATTTCGCGGGTCATCAAAAGCGCCGGAAGAATAGAAGCTGGATCTGAATCCGCTACGGATGCTCGGTGCAAATCGGAGCACAAAAGTTGAATGGTTTTTGTCGCCATAAAGCCATAGCTTGAGCGTGTCATGTTTTGAAAAATCTTGTCCCTGGCCCTGCTGGGTGCCACGCAATGTTCTCGATGTCACGCCGAAGGATTCGGGTAGAAGTCGATAATTTAACGTCAGTGTCTGCTCGCGCTGCTGACGTTGTTGAAAGCCGAATGTCGTCTCCGTAAAAGGGTGGAGCTTTTTGAAGGTATCGTCATCTTTAATCTTGTCATAGGCAACCTGATAGTCGTCGAAGTTGAAGTTGTCTTTTGTGCCGACGGAGAATTTCTCGCCCGTGCCGGTAGAAACCGTGTTGTCCTTCGTGACGATCCCGCGCTCCCACTGATTACCGACAATCTCCATCGATGCCCATTCAAGTGTACCCTTGACGACTCCCGGCTGGTTCTTTCGTAACCAGAAGCGGAAATGCTGCACGAACCCAAGATTTGGCTGGCGATCACCTTGGGGAGTCGCGGCGCTGAGCGGAATGCTCAAAAACATCCAGCCATTTTTATTTTGACTTTTCAGCCACGCTTCGGGGATGTCGTTGAGGGGAATCTCAATTTCGAGATAGGCGTTGATCGTATCCAGGACGCCGTCCCCGTTGAGATCTTCTGTATCCAGCACCTTATTGTCTATGCCAATCCTCGTCTCCTCAAATCCACCGTTATATTCCCAGCCTTCATCCTCGCCGGTGTCCAGCGATCCATTCGCGCTAAACCGCCGAGAGGATGGCAGGTTTTCCAGATCGAGATCTAAGGTATCGATTATCCCATCTCCGTTGATGTCTTCCAGATCCGTCGGCAGGTCCTCGCTGTCGAGCCGATTATCCAAGTCGCTGTCCTCGCTCACAACGCCGAGATCAAAAAACAGCGTAACATCATCATCCCCGCGCACACGGAGCCAAATTTCGAGGAATTCTCGGTCCACAAAATCCGCGCCGGACGCTGACAGTCCATACGAAAAACCGCCCCATTCTTCGATGACATCCGTCATGTCATAACCGATTTCCATGACGAGGCGTTCCTCTGTTGATGTTGCTAATGGGTTGATCACGGAGGCGGGGACTTCACGGTTGCGCATGTAATTGCCAACCGCCAGGGAGTCATCCCGATTTTTCGGTAGGATACGAAAAAGCGCGCGGTTATCCAGCGTCATCTCTTCGCCGTAAGGCGGGCTGCTCACACGCCAATTGTACTTGAAAGTGGGCATGGTTGAAGCTTCTCGTGCCCCTTCCATACTGTCAATCAGGGCGACGCCGACGCTATTCGGGTTGTTGTGCGAAAACGCTGCCTCCCCACTAAAGTCAACTGACAGGGGAAAATTCCGCACGGAGACGAAAGGCAACGGATTTATCAGCCATGCGAGATTAATATTCCTACCGAAACTGGTATTGATGTTGAAAGCCTGCAATCGACTCGGTGCGCCATTCACATCGGGAATGCGGCTGGGCTTTTGTCCGGTGTTGAGAATATATCCAGCCGAAAGGTTGAAACCTTTTTGGAAAACAGGGTTGAAGTAGCTACTGCTACCGCTATACAGCCCACGCCTCGAACGCCCGCCAAAATTGGAGTAACTGCTCCGACCATATCCACTGCTGCCATATCCACCGCTGCCATATCCACCGCCGCCATATCCTCCCCCAAATCCCCCAGAAGAGCCGAAGCTCCTGAAACCTCCGCCAGAGTCTGAGCGAGCCCTCCCGCCACCGAGCCGTTCAAACCGATCCGACTTCTTCTGTTCATCCGGCTTCTTCGCTTTGGGAACATAGGAATATTCCAACCACAACCCGGCGACGGTCTGCTGTAATGACCCACCGAAGGGAGTTCGCTCAAATTCAACCTCAATTTCGTCAAACTCATCCAGCTCAATGCCAAAGAAATTGATGCTTCCCACCTCATAGATCATCGTATAATCGACATCGCGTTGCAGCTGTTGCCCGTTGAGTCTCACCGTCTCGCTGCCCGGAATCACGAATAATCCAACGCTATAGGTGGTCGATTGGTAAGAGTAATCTACGACGATTGTGTAGATGCTGTCCGTGCTGCGCGGGTTTTCGAGGTAGATCTCGTCGTTGTTCAACTGCTCTCGGTACTGGTAGTAAGGGCTTTCTGGGTCTTCGATGACGAATGGACGCGACCCTGGAAACGTCAAGAGCCCGCGATCAAAATTGAGCAATTCCGGATCAACAAGGCCATCTCCATTCTCATCCAGCCCGAAGATCTGGATATAAGGCACAGGACCATCTGCGGTTTCAAATACCTCACCCTCGCCTTTCCGCCAGATGGCAATCTGATAATCTCGGGGACTGATATTTCGGTTGCCGAGGTTATACACACGCCGGGCTTCTGTGCCACGCAGGCTTTTTCCCTTGATGGTGACATAGCCAATCTCTTCGCCTTCCTCATCGATGGAGCCGTCGCCGTTTTCGTCTTCAAAGACGTTTCTCGGCTTACCAACCGTTCCACCACCATCACCGAGATATTCATAGGCGACAACGATCTCGTAGCTGGCGGAAATCCGCGTCAAAAATTCGATCTCTCCCGTCTCGTAGTTGATGTTATAATCCTGCCCCGCTTGTTGGATATTGAAGTATCCGCGCACCGTTCGCACGCCACCTTGATTATTGCCGGCGACTTTATCATCGATATAGATTTCCTCGCTACCCCGCTGGATGGGGAGATAGGAATCGTGGATGAAATCATCTTCATCAAATTGAATGAAGTAGAAACGCTCTTTGACATAATTGGCATCGGCAATCTGAACGCCGCGACCACCGCCGGCGCGCCTCGATTGTCCGCGAAAACGGCGCGTGTCAGAAATGCCCTTGCTCCGCGAGCCGAACGCCGTCAACCTTACCCCGCCGAGCTCAGCGACAGCTTCAAGCCCAAACAGATTCCGGTTTATGTTCAAAAAACGGGTATTGGGCAAGTGGAGCGTAATGTCGCCAAAAGAGAGGGTTTTGAGGATGCTATTTTCACTGCCTTCGTACCACACACGGATCTTCTGTTGCCTGGCGCCGCCGACCCCACCGCCATAGCCGCCGTAGCTGCCATAACCGCCGCCAAACGAATCGCTGCCGGAATCGCTATAATCCACCTCGACGTGGGTTCGTTCGCCGACGCGACCGTGCAATCCCACCCGGAGGGTTTGTCGAATATTCAGGCCGGAAGCTCTGGGCACACCACCGAAGCGACTGGTACTAAAACCACCGCCATAGCCGCCGCCATATCCCCCGCCATATCCTCCACCGAAAT